>NZ_BAABFL010000052.1:0-4106 GCF_039540975.1 Kistimonas scapharcae | reverse complement strand
GTCTGTAGAAAGCTGAAGCAGAATTAATTCATTAAAAATGAAGGCATTCTGATTCTATTTTTAGATTTTCTACAGGCTCGTTGGCTGCTCTATATTTCCCGCACTGACATTCATACACCTCCGGAGCCTGATGTGCGGCAGTTATTGCTGATTACCTGCGTAGGCGCAGTCCTGGAATTCTTTGATTTTGCCATTCTGTTTTTGTTTGCTGATGTTTTGACCCGGGTGTTTATTCCGGGGGAAGAGGGCAGTCGCCTGTGGATTTTTGCCATTTTTGCGCTGGGTTATCTGACCCGCCCCTTGGGTGGTTTGCTGTTCAGTCACTTTGGTGACCGGATTGGTCGTAAGCGACTGTTCCGGTTGTCGATTCTGCTGATGTCTTTGGCAACACTGGGCATAGGACTACTACCGGGTTATGCGCTGGTGGGTGGGTTGGCGCCGGCATTGTTAGTGCTGTGCAGGATTATTCAGGGACTTTCGGTTGGCGGGGAGTTGCCCGGTTCAATCATTTATGCCGCAGAGCAGGTGCCTCCCAATCAGCGCGGGCTGGTGACGGCCTCCATCATTACCTCGGCTACGCTTGGGCATGTGCTGGCCGGTGCGGTTGCCATATTGATTGCTGCAACGCTGACGGAAGGGGAAATTCAACAGTGGGGCTGGCGTTTGCCATTCTTCGCCGGTGGGGTGCTTGGAGTGGTCGGTTATCTGGCGCGGCGACACATTGCTGAAACACCACTGTTCATTGCTATCGTGGAGCGAGGGGAGGTCGTCAAAGTGCCGTTCCTGGAATTGTGGCAGCATAACCGACAAAACCTGTTGATTGCCATCGGGCTGGTAGCTATTGCCGGCACGGTGTCTGCCTTTTGCTTGTTCCTGCCGTCCATGATTGCCCAGCACCTGCATTACAGCCATCTGAGTGCTTATGGATTTACGACAACTGCCATGTTGTTATTGGCGGCGGGTACGTTTTGTGCGGGTGTGGTGTCTGACAGGATTGGTCGTCGTCGAGTGATTCTCACAGGTTGTGCCGTGTTATTGCTGTGTATGTTACCAGCGATCCACTGCATGCTGTGTGGCCACTTCTGGGTACTGTTGATGGTGACGGTCTTGCCGGCGTCATTGATCAACGGCTGTTACCAGGCGACGATTACTGAATTGTTTGATACCCCGGTGCGTTATTCTGGGCTGGCTATCAGTCATAACCTGGGTATTTCGCTATTTGGTGGTGCGTCCCCTTACCTGATGGAGTTACTGTGTGGCCAGGGTTTTCTACTGGCACCGGTGCTGTTTCTGGGGCTTGCCGCCTTGCTGGCAGGGCTTTCAGGGCTGACTATGCCATGCCGCTACCGTACAGGGTTGGATCACAATAAGTCAGTACGGCTGGTGTGACAAAATCCGATGTGTCACCCGTAACGTGTTATGTAAAACCTGTCGGTAGCAACGTCTTCAGTAACATGTTGAAAGCAATAATATTTAAAAGCTTGGCCGAAACTGCCTCTCATGGGAGTGAGTGCCACCGTCGATAGTAACAGCAGTGAACAACCACTGGGCCAACAAGGACGGACGCAACATGTTTGACAAGGAGCTGGCACACTACCGACAACGGCTGTTTTCCCACCCTCTGTACGAACGCATTGATACCCGGGAAAAGCTGGCCACCTTCATGGAAACCCACGTGTTTGCTGTGTGGGATTTCATGTCGCTGGCCAAGCGCCTGCAACACGATCTGACCGGCATGGCGCTGCCCTGGCGCACACCGGTGGACGCCAATGCGGCACGGTTTATCAACGAGATCATCCTCTGCGAAGAAACCGACAAAGATCGCCACGGCCACCCGGCCAGTCATCTTGCTATGTACCTGGAAGCCATGCGCGAGATCGGCGCGGATACGTCCGTGTTCGAGGCCTTCCACGATGCCCTGCACAACGGTGTCCCCTGGCAGACCGCGATTCACGCCAACGGCATACCGGCCCATGTGCGCACCTTCGTGACCGATACACTGACCGTGGCCATTGAGGGCAGCAGCGCGGATGTGGCCAGTTATTTCCTGTTCGGGCGGGAGGATGCCATTCCGGAGATGTTCTCCGCGCTGCTGTCGCAGTGGGGCATTGAGCCTGCCAGCATCCCGGGCATGATGTGGTACCTGGAGCGCCATATCGAGCTCGATGGTGACGAGCACGGCCCGGCGGCGGAAGCGATCCTGCGGCTACTGACCCAGGGCACCGAAGACGGCATGGCCCGGGCGCTGGTCATGGCGCGCCAGGCGATTTCGGCGCGCATGGATCTCTGGCAGGGCGCGCTGGACGCCATCACCGAAACCCGGGTCGAGCAGGCTGACCGGCAACAGGAAGACTAGGCAGGAAAATGGGCCGGAATGTGCGAATCGCAGTTGCCTCGGGACGGTGGTTTGGGTATGATTCGCACCCGTCGTGAGGGCAAGCCTCGCGGTTGTGTCGGAGCGTAGCGCAGCCTGGTAGCGCACCACAATGGGGTTGTGGGGGTCGGAGGTTCGAATCCTCTCGCTCCGACCAGTATTAACCTTCAATGCTGGTCTGATTTTTTCTGAAGTTCACCTTCATACTCTATCCTGAAGCCTTTTCCAAGTATTCCTATCCGAGTCCCGCAAAAGCCTTTTCTGCGGTTTTCATCCCGTGAATCACGACGTGGCCACTAAACGACAAAAGCCAATTTGCTGCGCTGCTATTCAGTGTTGACTGGCAACATGGCTGACGCCTGCAAAGTGTGATTAGATAGCGCCATTTTCATGCACAGCCGTGCAGTAACGAGCTAGTGAGGCCCATGCTCCGCCACGTCAAAGTGACCAGGCCAGACCTTCGGGCGGTAGCGTCTCTGAAAATCAAACCTTAGGGGATGCATTGGTTCGCCTATGCAAATTTATTGACGAATAGATAGTGTGTTATGCGAACTTGGTTTGTATAAATCTCTGTTATAAGCCTCAGGGAAATTATGAGTTATTTGAAAGCTCCATTAAGAATAGATAACGCAATAGAGCAGTTTTGCTCTGAAATTAGTGATGAAAAACCTGTATATCTTGAGCTTGAAGCTGAGCCTTATTGTGTTCCACTTGAGTGCTTCCCTAATGTTGATTTAAAAATAAAAAAGGATGGAGGCACGAAGGTGTATGGTTGGCAAATATGGATTTGGGAAGATGTTTTTGTTGAGGCTGAGTTCCACTCTGTTTGGAAATCTGATGATGGAACACTAAAAGATATAACACCGAAAACAGATTCAACAAAGCGAATACTTTTCCTGCCTGATTCAAAGATAGTTTATGAAGGTAAGCAAGTAGATAATATTAGAAAGCCACTTTCCAAGAATCCGCTTATCAGAGATTACATCAATACTCATAAGGCTCGTTTTTCTCTGCAAAATTTTGGAGATAGAGCCTATAAACATGAACTAACTTTGGAAGGTGAGGAGTATGAGATATTTCGATGGTTGCTCACTTGGCAAACAACATTACAAAATATGCTTGGAGACAACCTTACAAAAAATTCCCGTTGTCCTTGTGGTAGCGGGAATAAGTTCAAATCGTGTTGCCGTGAAAATTTAACTTCCGGTCTCCAAGAACTGGAATCTAAGTATTCATTTACCGGCTTATAATAAGTGGTTCCAGGTGACGCCTACGGCGTACCTGAACCAAGCGTTGAGTCTGTAGAAAAACGTCTGGAAGCACTGGCAGTCCGCGGCATAGCAGATATCCTTTAGGAATCTGCCCCAGAGTTCTATTTCGAGCCTTGCCATGCCTCGCTTCAAGCCGTACGACACGCGTCAGAATCTTTTATTACCGATTAACCTGGCAGAGCAACTTGTGCCCGGTTCTTTTGAGTACACCCTGAACTATCTGGTGGATCATGAAATCGATACCTCCATCTTTCATGATCATTACCATAACGATGATACCGGGAGCCTGGCGTATGACCCGGCCATGCTCTTGAAGATCGTATTATTTGCCTATTCCCGCGGCATCACGTCCAGCCGCAGGATTGAGAAAGCCTGTCGTGAGAATGTGGTCTTCATGGCGCTTTCAGCTGACAGTCAGCCGCATTTCACGACCATTGCCGACTTTATCAGTCGTATGCACA
>NZ_BAABFL010000051.1:0-3374 GCF_039540975.1 Kistimonas scapharcae | reverse complement strand
ACATCCCAGGGGCGAAACTCCTTGCCTGAGGGCGGATCGTAACGGGACACGGTGGCAATAAGACGCCCCTCGCCATCGTGGTAATGCCAGCAACCGGTTTCAGGACCCAGCTCGTCTATGGGCGCCTGTCGTTTTGGCACGACCTTTTTAGCTTCAGGCGCCACCCCCAGCCACCGGGCTGCATACGCAAGCGCCCCCTGAAAGTCCAGCTGGCAGACTTGCTGCGTCAGGGTAAAAATATCGCCACCCTCATCACTGGCAAAATCCTTCCAGAGTCCGGCGTTGTCACCGCCGAGCGTCACCCTGAGGCTTTTACCCGCCTCCCCGGCCACATTGCCCACCGCAAACTCATGGCCTGACACTCGCCCGTTAGGCAGCAGGCTTTGCAGATATTCAGGCAACCGCGGCAGCAGGCGATGACGCAACTCATCCACATCTAGCCCAGGCGCAGATTCATCAGCCACCAGCGCGTCGTTAAAATCCAGCCAATCACTCATTACAGTCATCCATGCGTACGACCCCTGTCGGACTAACCAAGGGCAAGGTCAAAAGAAACGATCAGGCACAATGTTTCAAGGTGATATTCAGGAGCGCTGCCAGCCGTTCCCGGCCACCGGCGTTGTAATAGAATTGCTCCACCTGCTTGTTGCTGTAGCGAGACTTGCTCAACCGATATTCGCCGTATTCAGCAGTCTTGAGGTCATTGAGATTTGCTACCCTGCCTACACGCTGGGGCGTGGTGCCGAACTCAATGGCCAGCTCTGATGCAGTCCAGAATCGTTCTTCCACTTTGGGGAAAGGCAGGCAATCAATACCGGCCACATCACGGGCCAGAGTCAGCATCAGTGCCTGTCGTGACACATCACCCAGATTGGGCATGACCGAGGTGACAAAGCCATAAAAGTCCTGCGCAGCCTTCAATGCATCCGGATTAACGGCTATCGAAGGTTGAGTGGGTGGTTGGGTATAGGAACCGGTTTGCCGGATTGCCGGCAGCACTTCTTCACACACCCAGTCCTGGAAAGCCACTGCACCGGGAAGTTTGGATCGCATGACAAGACGGTAAACATCCGATTCCGGAATAAACTGAAGTTTGCGGACAATCTCATTATGTGAGTATCCGCTATCAATCAGGCGTCTGTAATTGCTGGAACCCCCCATTTTGGAGAGTTCCAAAAAAGACGCTTTCAGCAAATTCACACAATGATCTTTTATCGCTTTATCAGGTCGTTCATAACCCAGAACCCGTGCGACATCACGAGCCAGAAAATACGGTTTGCCATTCAACATGGAAACGGTGCGAACTGCGTGTCCATGAAGATCAAACAGTGTCATTAACTCATTCATTATTCTGCTCCCTTGCATTCAAAGAACCGGCCCCGAAAGGCCGGCGTCGTCCATTACTGCCCGTCCCAGTACGACTCCTGCGGTGGCTGTTGGAAGGCATAATCAGGATTGGTATGACCGGGCTGGTGGCCAGACTGCGTCTGCTGTGGTTGAGCGACAGCATTCATCAATGCCTGGTACTGCTTGTGCTCAGGGGTAATTGCGGACTTGATGATGTTGCGTTGTTCACCATCGCTGTCCGTTTCAACACCAATGCGCGCCACAAACTCGATCCCGTTGAGCTCACCGAAGTGATTCAGACGACGCGCCTTGACTGCCGGTGGACTGATATCGTCCTGACGCACCCTACGCGATGAGCAAAGAATCGCCCGGACAAAACTGCGCCCCATCTCAGCCCAGGTCGGTCCTTTCGGGCTGTGCAGACCGATCAGGCTCCAGACCTTGCGCTTCGCATACTGCCCTTCCAACACCACAAACTCGGCATTGAGATAGGCAGCGCCGGTCTCGCTACGGGTCGCCCAACCGCCGGTCCAGCCCATGTGGGGTTCGTCGTAGCCACCGGCCTTGATGGTCATGCGGACCCTGGCCAGCGTCCCCTTGGGGATGACGTCGTAATCCTCCTGCACTGTTGCATTGTTAAAGTCATTCCAGTCATTGTTAGGTTGTTGGTTAGACTGATTCATTTCACGCTCCTTGTTGCGATGGTTGTTGGGGTTCTGTCTGCGGTTGAGCCGGTGTGCTGGTGGCGTACTGCAACTGTCGCTCAGCTAATGGCTGGCAAATCTTCCTGAGCAACTTCCCCAGATGGGCCGGTTCGGTCTGGTCCAACCGCCCACTGCGATCCTTGGCCGGAAAGCCCTAGGGATTGAGTGTCTGGCAGACAAAACTGCGCTGCAGGTTGCCCTGTTCGTCCGGCAGGCTAGCCATGGTGATCACTTCATCGACAATCCCGGGCAGCTCCAGCCCTGTCCGTGAGCCCTCGATCTGGGGCTGGAAGATCCGGCGATTAAAGTCGTCTACCCGTTCCTCGAGGATCCCCACGTAGATCACGTGTTTACCCCGTGCATGTTGCAGGTGATTCAGCGCGGCGATCATCTCCCTGCCATGCAACCCGTAAGCGCCGCGGGTATCGGGCTTGCCGGTTCGCTCACTGAACGCCTCCGCCTGCTTACTGCTCCACTGAAAGCAAAGCCTGGCCAGCGCTGTAATCGAATCGACAAAGAAGATGGCGTACTTATCCAGCCCTGCCGGATCTCCGAACTTCTCGCAGGCGGCCTGATAATGCGCCGGTGAATACGGCTGTTTTTCTCCCAGGGCCGGGTTAGGACCGGCGATAAAGGCCACCAGCAAACGAAAATCCGGCCATGTCGGTGGACGCACAGTGTCCCCCTGCCAACCCTGGACAGCGAGATCACCGGCCTCCAGATCAATAAACAGCGTCTTGTCTGGCGGCAACGTCCACAGTTGCGAGGTTTTGCCTACACCGCTCTGCCCAAGCAGCACGGCCTTGACGCCCTTGTGCTCCTGTTGCCGCTGCTCTGCGGTAATAATGGGAAGCCTCATACGTCACCTCCCAACTGGTCCGACTCCAGCGAGCAGACGATCTCACGAGCCCGGGTTAAACGACGTAGGTAACGGGCATTGTGTAGACGCTTCAAACACCGGCTGGCGTGATTGAGTTCCTGCACCNATGGCGCCTTGTCCTCCGTGCCCACCGGAGGCTGTCCAACCTGCCGGTACATATGCGCCTGCTCCCAGGCTTCCACGTCCTCTACCCGGTAACGGATCCGGTTACCAATTTTCAGGTAACGCGGTCCCTGCCCGTTGACCCGCCAGACACCCAGCGAACGTTCTGAAAAATTCCAGCGTCGCGCCAGTTCCGACGGTGTGAGATAACAATCCATCATCGTTTTTCCTTTTTGCTTGAGAGGCAGGTTTAATGATGACGAAAGGCCGGGGGATGGTTGGGGGACGAGGGGGATCAGGCGGGGGACGGAAGCAGAAAAGTGGAATTTAACGACATCCGG
>NZ_BAABFL010000050.1:0-14016 GCF_039540975.1 Kistimonas scapharcae | reverse complement strand
CAATCTACATCGCCAGCCCCTCAACCTAGTGCTGTAGCTGGAACCTCGGGCGTTCAATCGGGATACAGTCGTCAGGCAGACAAAAAATACAAATGTAACCAGTGTAAATATTCCACAAAAGTGCTCACTAATATAAAGACACACGTGCGCACCCACACCGGCGAGAAGCCCTATAAATGCCAGCATTGCGATTTTGCAGCTGCTATGAAGAGCGATGTGACAAAACATGAACGCACACACACCGGCGAGAAGCCCTATAAATGCCAGCATTGCGATTATGCAGCTGCTCTGAAGTGCAATGTGACAAGACATGAACGCACACACACCGAAGAGAGACCCTTTCAGTGCCAGTACTGCTCAAAATCTTTTAGCCAAAAACCAACAAAGGTTGCACATGAGCGTACCCACACCGGCGATAAGCCCTTTAAGTGCCTGCTGTGCAAGTATGAAGCTGCACACCAAAGCGGCCTTAACTATCACATGCGCACCAAGCATCCATCACAACCAGCAACACCCAAGGACGACCAACCACCCGCGAAAAAACCAAAGCCCGAATAACCGCTGTTAACCCACCTTTGCCCTGCAAAAGGTGAACGCATAAGGGGTGAACGATGGCTATCCAGAATCCGGGACGTTCGCAGCGGGCCAAAACGGCAGAGTTACGCAAAAAGGCGCTGGAGCTTCGCACCCTGGGACTATCCTACCGGCACATTGCCGACCAGCTGGCCATCAGCAAAACCGCTGCCTACCGCCATGTCGTCAAGGCCATCGAAACCCTGGAAAACGAAAGCCGCGAGGATGCCAGGGTCAACCGTCGTCTGGATCTTGAGCGGCTGGACTGGATTATCCGCGAGGCTATGAAGCAAAGCCTTAAAGGGGATCTGCAGGCCATGGACAGGATCATGAAGGCCATCGACCGCCGCGCACGTATTTACGGCTTCAATGCGCCGCAGAAGGTGGCCCATACAACACCGGATGGTACCGAGGTCGCACCACCTACAGGCGTAGTATTGATCCCCGAGCCCATGAGCCGTGAAGAGTGGCTGAAACAGTACGGTCGGGATGACACCGACAGCCCATGATCACCTGGTCGCCCCAACCGGGACCGCAAACAGCGCTGGTCACCTGTCCGGTGGAGGATATCCTTTACGGTGGTGCTCGAGGCGGCGGCAAGACCGATGGGTTTCTGGGTAAATGGCTGCAACGCAGTACCAAGTACGGTGGCCACAGCAAGGGATTATTCGTTCGGCGCAGTATGCCGGAGCTGGACGAGGTGATTGCCCGCTCCCACGAGATCTATCTCCCCATCGGTGCGCTGTACCGTGCCCAGAAAAGTACCTGGATTATGCCCAACGGTGCGCTGCTTCGGCTTCGGAGCCTTGAGCGGGACGCCGACGCCGGCAAGTACCAGGGCCACTCTTACACCGACGTGTACATTGATGAGGCGGGTAACTTTCCCACCCCCGACCCCATCGACAAGCTCCAGGCCACCCTCCGAAACCCCTACGGCATTCCTGCCAGCTTTAACCTCTCTGCCAACCCGGGCGGGCCGGGACATGAGTGGATCAAGAAGCGTTACATCGACGCAGCCCCCAAGGGTATGAGGTTAATTTGCGATGCCAACACCGGCGACGAGCGAATCTACATTCCCAGCCGTCTGGAGGACAATGAGCTCTTACTCAGCAACGACCCCAAGTACATCAACCGCCTGAAAAAGTCCGGGCCGCCCTGGCTGGTGCAGGCATGGCTGATGGGGGACTGGAACGCCACACCGGAGGGCGGACTCATCAAGGCCCGCTGGTTCCAGCGCTACAGCACGCCACCGGCGGAGTTTTTACGCATTATCCAGAGCTGGGATACCGCCTATAAACCGGAGGAGATCAACGACCCCAGCGTCTGCACCACATGGGGCGAAACCCGACGGGGTTGGTACCTGCTTGATGTGTTCCGCGACAAACTGGAGTACCCACGACTGAAACGTGCAGCTGCCAGCCTGTATCTGGCCTGGAACCCGCAGGCGGTACTGATCGAGGACAAAGGAAGCGGCACCTCATTAATACAAGAGCTGCGCGAGGGCGTGAGCGCCGGTAATAAAAAGATTCATGTGCCGGTCATCCCCTGCGACCCCAAGGGCGTCAACAAAATAGACCGGTTAGTGGAGGTCAGCAGCCTGTTTGAGGCTGGGCTGGTGCATCTACCGGATGCGGCACCCTGGCTCATCGACTACGAGCTGGAGCTGACCATTTTCCCGCTGGCGGGTAACGATGACCAGGTGGACTCAACCAGCCAGTTTCTGAAATGGGCGCACGAGCACCGGGCCAATTTCAGTTTTGCATCCACAGGGAACACAAGAGCCGGCATCGAGGCCTACGGCGAAAACCCGCACAGTATTGATGAGGATAAGGGTTATGGTGTGGTAAAGGGCCGCAATGATTTCAGGGGTTATTGAGTGCTCACATTTTAACCGACACAGGGACTAGTCAGGACAAAACCATGGCAGGCAAGCCAAAACTGGGAGAGCTGGCAAAGGCGGATCACGGTGTCCGGCTGGCGTCGGCCTACACCGCTACCCTGATGGACAACCCCGACAGTGTGCTCCGGGAACGCGGTCGGGATATGAAGATCTACGATGAAATCCTGCGGGATGACCAGGTTAAACCCACCTTCCAGCAACGACGCCTTGCGGTTATCCAGAGCGAGTGGACGGTGGAGCCTGCCAGCGAATCATCCCAAGACAAGGCTGCAGCAGAGTTCATCAAGGAGCAGCTATCCCATATCCGTTTTGACGGCATCACCGACAAGATGCTCTACGGTCTTTTCTACGGCTATGCCGTGGGCGAGTGTCTGTGGGCCTACGATGGCAGCCAAATAGTGCTGGACGATATCAAGGTCCGCGACCGCAGCCGGTTTGTGTTTGATGTGGACGGCAACCTGCGGTTGATCAAGGCCGGCGAGCCCCATCCGGTGAAACTCCCTGACCAGAAGTTCTGGGTGTTCAGCACCGGCGCTAACCACAGCGACAATCCTTATGGGCTGGGTTTGGGCCACTATTTGTACTGGCCCACCTTTTTCAAACGCAACGACATCAAGTTCTGGCTGATTTTTCTGGAGAAGTTCGGCCAACCTACCGCCATGGCCAAGCTGCCGCCGGGACAGGCAGAAGACCCACGGGAGCGGGAAAAGGCCCTGCAGGTACTGGACGCTATCCAGGTAGACAGCGGCATCGTCGTTCCGGACAACATTCTGGTAGAGCTGCTGGAGGCCGCCCGCCACGGCACCGCTGACTATGAGGCGCTGGCGGAGCGCATGGACCGGGCCATCAGTAAGGTGGTGCTAAGCCAGACCATGACCACCGATGACGGCAGCTCACTCTCCCAGGCGCAGGTGCACGAGGCGGTGAAACAGTCGGTGATCAAAAGCGATGCGGACCTGATCTGCGAGAGTTTCAACAACCAGGTGGTACGTTGGTTAACGGAGTGGAACTTTCCCAATGCCCAACCACCGAGAGTCTGGCGCAATACCGAGCCGGAGGAAGACCTGCTTCAACGGGCTGAACGCGATAACAAAATAAGCACCCTGGGCTACGAGCCCACCGAGGAGTATATCGAGGAGGTGTACGGTCCGGGCTGGCGGAAAAAACCGGAACCCGTGTCGCAGCCCATTGCAACGGATAGCCTTGCCCCCGCCTTTGCCGAGCAAGACGCCACTCATCCAAAGCTGGCACAGAAAAAGACCGACCGACGTAATGATCAACAAGCACTGGCAGATGCGGCTGACTATTTTGCCACTAGATATCACGCGATATATGGGAATCAGATAGAAGAATTGTTGTCCTATGCCGAGGACACCGGTGACCTGCAAACATTCAGGTCACATCTTGAAGAACTACTGGAACAATCATCTTCTTCAGACACTGCAGTAAAAACCATACGTGATGCGGGGTTCTACAGCAGGCTAATGGGGATTTTTAGAGGCGAAAAAAGGTGAGAGCACTTACTTCGAAGTCTATGAGCGAACCTGTTATCGTCAGGAATACCGAGACATCGGTTACAGGTATCAGCAAAGTTCAGGCACCTTCTGTTGTATATGAAAAGCGATTGGGCGATGACGATATTCATCGCATCTTTACCCAACAGAAGCCACTACGATTAAGGCACATAGAGTCTCAAGCGTTGTTGGAGTTAACGGTAAAAATCATATCTGACTCAAACAGGGTAAAGCTCAAAATTATTCAAACACTTGTGGATAATGAAAAATCATTTGCGACCTTATCTGAGGAAAAGGAGGATAACGTTCTTCAGCTTCAGGATATCCAGACTCATCCGGTCAAGTGCGGCTTGGGAACGTTATTAGTTCATGTGGCCAGTTATTACGCGGTGCATATTGAGCAATATCCTACCTTTGAAGTGAAAAAAGCGGCTGGGAGGGCATTTGGTTTTTACCAAAAGCTAGGTTTTGACTTTGACGACAGTTCTTCGCCAACGTATCTACAGATCACCAGCAAAACATTACTGGAGAATACACGCCATATCTGTCAGAAGTTTCATGCGATAACCAATGAATATCCATTATGTCCTCAAGCCACTATGACTTCCTGGAAGTCACTGCCGGTTTTACCCTGAAACCCGCCCAGGCTATCCGGTTCTTTGAACGCAAAGGGCTTAAGCTGTCATTTCGCTGGGAGGATATGCTGGCAGAGGAACATGACGCCGCCTTTACCGTGGCCAAGATGATGAACCGGGATCTGCTGGCCTTCGTAGCCAAAAAAACACAGCAGGCCATAGACGACGGGAAGACGCTAACGGAGTTCAAACAGCAGCTTATTCCTGCCCTGCAAAAGGCCGGATGGTGGGGTAAACAGGATGTTGTGGATCCGAATAGCGGACAAATCGTCAAAGCACAACTGGGTAGTGCATCCAGGCTGGCAACTATTTTCCGCACCAACCTGCAAAGCGCCTATAGCGTGGGTCACTGGCAAAGCATCCGGGCCAACGCTGCAACCGCGCCCTACCTGATGTACGACGCAGTGGAAGACCACCGGGTACGACCCGAGCACCAACAATGGGATGGCAGGGTGTATCCGGTAAACCACACCTTCTGGAACACCCACTTCCCTCCGAACGGCTGGAACTGCCGCTGCGGTGTTATCCAGCTGGGCCGCAAAGAGCTGAAAGCCTACGGTCTGAAACCCTCACCGGAGCCAAAAATCAAACCTCGGCTCTGGGAAAACCCTCACACCGGCAAGACCCGCACAGTGCCGGAAGACCTCGACCCCGGCTGGGATCACAACCCGGGCCAGACACGCTTTGCCATCCTACGGCGGCTTGAGCGTGAGAAACGGTCAGAAGGTCAGCAGCAAAAACCGTAACGTGTACCCCTTTCAGACCATGAAGCCAATCCCTATACCCATTGCTGACTTTTTACCCCTTTCAACTAACGAATGAACGGTTGATTTGCTGAAGGTCATCACACCCTGTTAGCCAATGGTCTAAAGTAGCCTGTCATCATGGGGGTATCCGAAAGCCCCTGCCTTTTTGGCACATCATGCACTATCACCATTGACGTAAAACTACTGGATACACAGATAACATCATGCAGGCAATAACATCTCAGGACATTAACACCATCGCAGCAGCAAGCAGGATTTTACCTGAAACAGAAGGGACCGCATTGCTGGATCGTTTCCAGGATCGTCAGCCCCAGTTTTACGAGGCGATTTTTGGCGAATTGTCTGATGCAATAGCAGAAGACAGTTTCGATATGGCTAACCTTTTTCTGGATCTGTGTTTCGATATCATCTTCCTCTACCACCGGACACAGGGCGAAATCCCAAAGCAGCCAGAGGATGAACGATGGCTGGAAGTGAAAATGGCGTTGCTGGATGCCGAGCTTAAGTCGCTGGTGCCCGGAAACGCCATGAACGGGAACCTCACGGCATCACTGAATGATCGATTTGTAGATCGATGCAGGGCCGCAGGCACTCCTTTGGCGTTGTTGGCGCATCTTGACGAGCAGGTTTGCCAGTATGCGAGTTTCGATCCGTCTCGTCCTCGCGCTATCCCCCTGGTGAACAATCTGCTGTTTGTAGTCGTCAGGTTGATGGATGACATCTACGATTCACGCACCTGACGGTTAACCGCTAAGGGACTCAACCATGGTAATGACCTATACCAACCGGGCTGGCAAGCTTTATTCCCTGTTCCGGTCAGTCACGCGTACCGGCAGGGAGTGCTATTTCTTTTCAACCCGGAAAAACAGTCAGGCTGAACCCGTGGCAGAAATTCCGACCGGGTATGAGATTGTCGAGCGTCCGGAAAACGGGCAGGTGTTTCTGAAAAAAATAGTGCCACAGTTAATCACCAAGGCTGAAGAACAGACCGTAGCGACGCTACTGGCAGGCGTTTCCAACCCCGTGCGGTATCTTCAGGATTGCAGGGGCGAGCATATAACGATCTATGAGTCCTGTATCGTCGACAACCTGCTTGAGGATGAGACTGTTGCGCAAGTTCATTCATTGGGTTTTAACCAGAAAAGGGTCAACCGGATCATTCTCAACGGGCACTTTCTCCCCATACTGCGCTTTGGTCTGCGTGATGCAGAATCCCGGTATTTTTCCGTAGAGCGCTTCTGTTTTATGGGTGCGATCGACGATTGGATATTCATCGGATGTCCTGACGCACTGGAAACCCTGGCCGCAAAATACATCGGACGGCTCGGCACCGATGCGTTTTACGACCCTTTCGGATAAACACACCAGTTCACGCAGAAACATCAGCAACAAATACGCCTGATACGGGTGCGAAGCCGCCACGTTTTCAGATACCATCGCTCCATCATCCTACGAGTGAACTGATACGTTAACCATTGCCCCCAATAGCCTCGCTTGCCTTTCCGACATTGGCAGTAATAGTTGGCGGGCGGTAGCGTAGTTGTATTTTGTCAGCTGCTGCCAGCGATACATATGCAGCGCTTATGACTTTTATCAGTTTTCCGGAATCAATCCGTGATGCCACGTGTTGCACGGAACACCCGATCTGAGTTGATTTGCGATGGCGCTGAGGGCGTGCAGTGTATTGGCAATATTTGGCAGGAAGACAGAAAGGGTTCGCTTATCAACAGCTTGGCGAGCCTTGATATTAATTGATATGCCTCACGTGAGTGAATAACGGTTATTTTTAATTAATATACCGCAGGTGCGGTAGAACATCCGTAATATCCGATATTACTCATTTGAGTCTTAATAGCTGTTATGTGAACAAGAGAGATTTATGCATAATCAGGTAGATCATCATAAAATGGTTGTTGGTAGTTTCATAAAAAATAAGCTCGAAGAATATAGATATTTTTTAGAAAAACTAATTAACATTTGTCTTTTAGTAGAAAATAATTTTCAGAATGGTATTAATCCAGTTAACACAAGTAATGAAAACATAAACTACACATTTAATTCATTGACGAATACATTTCAGTCATTAAAAGATTCATTAGAAACTGCAACAGGCAAAAAGATAGCTTGGTCTGAATTATACGAAATAGAGCATGGACGTTTCATAAAAGAAAGCCGAAACGCTATAACTCATGATGGAATGCAAATAATAAATGCTTATACAGATGGCAAGTATTATATTGCTAATGATATTGAAAGGTTGGATGCAAAAGGGAATTTTATAAAAATCGAAGCACCTCAAACAGATATTTTGAAGCTATCTTTAGAGTTCACGATTGGATTTATGAATAAAATTCAAAGTTTAATTATCGATTATGGAGAGTCAATACCGAAAAGCTCTCATCCGGTTAAAATGCAAGATATAGAGAAATATTTAACAAACCCCGTTGTCCCAAAATTCGTGCGCGAGTTAATTAAAGAAAACAAAGATGAAATTGAAAAGCAATTATCAAGTGTTCGCTTTGATCCTGTGCAAGACATAATGAATGAAAGCTCAAAGATCACAGACTTGTGCAATGTTCACATAGACATAATGACTCCCGCTGACCGGTAAGAGCTGGCCTCCGAATAATACGCGGGCTAGCTTTTGCCAGAGCCGCATCAGGCAAGCCTGAGAAAATGATCGGAGGCCAGCGATGAGTAAAGATAGCACCTTGTTTGTCGGACTGGATACGCACAAAACATCCATTGCCGTCGCCTACATTGGCAGTGAGCGTGATGATACTGTGCAGGATTACGGCACTATCGGAACATTGCACCGCGATATTGATCGCCTGATCCGTAGACTGCAAAGCAAGGCAACAAAACTGTTTTTTGCCTATGAAGCCGGACCTTGTGGATATTGGCTATACCGATACCTGACCGGTAAAGGGTTTCACTGTATTGTGGCAGCCCCTTCCAGATTGCCAAAAGACAAAATTAAAACGGATCGGCGAGATGCACGTACGATTGCCGTGACGCTTAGAAATGCAGATCTGGCGCAGGTGTATGTGCCAGATGTTGAAGACGAATCCATTCGTGACCTGATCCGGGCACGCACCGATCTGGTCAACGATCTCAAGGCTGCCAAACAACGGCTCAACAGCTTTTTGTTAAGGCACGACCAGGTTTATCACGGCAAACGGTGGAGCAGGCAGCACTGGCTCTGGTTATCTGAACGGGTGTTTTCTACTACAGCACAGAATGTTGTTCTCAAGCAGTACATGGATACCATCGAAGATCGTCAGAGTCAGCTGACATTCATGGAGCAGCAGATAGATGAGTATCTGCCAAAATGGTCACGATACCCTGTCGTACAAGCATTACAGGCGCTCAAAGGTGTACGGCAGATTACAGCCATGACCATGGTGGCTGAAATTATCGATTTCAAACGGTTTGAAAACCCAAGCCAGCTGTTCTCCTGGCTGGGCCTGGTGCCATCAGAAAACACCAGTGGTGGTAAACGACGTCAAGGCAGTATCACCAAGTGTGGTAACAGTCATGCACGAAAAGCGTTGATTGAATCAGGCTGGAGCTACCGACATCCTGAAAAGTTAACGCGTGACCTGATGTTGAGGCAGGAAGGATTGCCTGATGCTGTGAAAGAAATTGCATGGCGGGCTCAGCTGAGACTCTGTAAGCGATATCGTGATCTGAACGCTCGATACAAAAACAAGAATATTGTCGTTGTTGCTATCGCACGTGAGCTGGCTGCTTTTATGTGGGAGATCGTAACCAAAGGGTTAACGCAGACGACCACGATACGAGCCCATTGATAATTAACTGCGCTTTATTGTAACCGTTTTGGAGGTTTACCCATTCTGATGTTGCAGCCCCGGCCAGTGAGTAGTCCTCGTTCTTGTTAGGAGGTAAGGCAGACACTGCCGAGTCCTCGCTCCTAGAGAGAGACAGGCTCACACGACGGATACATGAAAAGTGGTAACCAGTCCACGTATATCAGCTTGCCAGCCGTCGTTGTTTCAGGCTCCACTGTCAGAATGGGTATTTATGATAATGCTGTTCGAATGAAACCAATAAATCCTGCTTTACTGCGGGAGTCATATCAACAAGTGGTTCCAGGTGACGCCTACGGCGCACCTGAACCAAGCGTTATGTGAATAGGAGTAAAACAATTGATCGGTAATATATTCGATATTTTTTCAAGACGTGAAAAAAATGTTGAGATTGATGTAAAACCATTGACACGAGAATTCAAAAATAGATTCCTTATGTTAATAAGGGATTCTGTTTGCGGTTCATTTTTCGAACTTCTTGGGCATTTGAGAGCAAAGCTTGCATATTTGCATGGTCAGCCAGTTCTACGGAACCCAAATATTAACCCAGCGGACGATGCATTAGCCTTCCTTTCTGACTGTGAAGACGATCATTTTTTAGATGCCATAGAATATATCTTTCAATTAGAGCATGGTCGTTTCTTTAGCATGAATGAATCAAAAGTCATCGACCAAGTTAATCAGTTTTTTACAATAGATAAGCTTCCTTATTTTTTAACGAAAACAGTCAGAGAAGAATTCGAATCTAGTTTTCATGGTAATCCAACGACAGGAATACGTGTTGTTGAACATCCAAGAGTAATAAGAAAGGATAGCGAGGTATTGCACAATACTGCAATAGAACCTGTATTAACACTTCTTCAAAAACCAGACCTCTTGAATGCAAATGAAGAGTTCATGGCCGGTTTAGAGGATTATCGCAAAGGTGAATACAAAGATTGTGTTACTAAGTGTTGTAGTTCGCTGGAAAGTGTTATGAAGGTGATTTGCAAGAGAAGAGGTTTTCCATACAAGGAAAATGATACAGCATCACCTCTGTTAAAAACAATTCTTAGCAATACTAATTTCGACAATTTCTGGGAACAACCGATAATGTTGATTGCAACTATCAGAAATAGATTGAGTTTTGCCCATGGTTCGGGTTCCAAGGAAAAACAAGTATCTGAACATATTGCAAAGTATTCAATAAATGCAACGGCTTCAGCCATACTACTTCTACATGATGAAGCATATAACTGATGGAATTCACATAACAAATGCTTCCAGTTCGTTCCGGGGCTTCGCCCCTCCACCCGGCTTCCTTCGGCGGCGGCTGAAGCAGGCGTTAGAAGCTTAGTGCAGTATTAAATATTCAGTGTCGTTTATTTTATATTTTGATATAATTCGTAAATGATTTCAATTTGATGGTTATGTTATGCAACTAGATGTGTTTATTGATGAGCTAAAATCAATAAGCGATAAAGATGATATTTTGGATTTCTGCAGAAAGAAAGTATTGCATGGAACTCCTTTTGTCTTCCGTGATAGGGAAAATGACTTTTATGATTTTCAGAAACGAATTTCATTACAGTTTAATGTTGCTTTTCACGAAGTATACATAACTGGCTCTGGGAAACTTGGTTTCAGCCCACTTAAAAAGAAAGAGTTTGATCTTGATTCAGATATTGACGTGGCAATTATTTCGGGTGATTTGTTTGACAACATACTTGAGCTCATTAGAAATTATCAAATGAGTCTAAGAGCCTCTAAAAGAAATGTAAGCGAGCAAGAAATTAAACTTTACCATCAATTTCTGGAATACGTTGCTATAGGATGGATAAGACCAGATAAGCTTCCTTTATCGTTCCAAATTGAAAATTTAAAGAATGCTTGGTTTGATTTTTTTGATTCTATTTCTTATGGGAGATCAGAGGTAGGTGATTACAAAGTTACAGCTGGAATTTTCAAATCATATAGACATTTTGAACTCTATACTTTTAGTGGTATAAATGACTTAAATAAATCATTAAACTTATCTTCTTGACTTTGGTAGAAATAATGAGTAATCAGATAAAACCTTCCGTAACAAGCCCAACTATTGCAGATATCTATCAAGATATTGAATCTGGCAAGTTAGTACTAAGACCTGACTTTCAGAGAAAATTTGTGTGGACAATTGAACATCAAGATGAGTTCATTGACACCATCGTTAATGGTTTTCCTTTTCCTGAAATTTATGTATGTCAAGGTGATATAGATATTAAAAAACTTAAAACGACTCAGCATGTCATTGATGGTCAGCAGCGGCTTACCACAATTAAAAAATATATCGACGGCGATGAGTCTGAAAAATTCAAAAAAGTCAAACCATATTCAGCGCTAAGTGACGCTGAGAGAGAAATATTTTTGTCATATCAATTGGTAGTTCGAGATATTGGCAAAGTTAGTGAAGAAACAATTAAAGAAGTATTTCGTAGAATCAACCTAACCAAATTCAAATTGGAAGATATTGAAATCCATAATGCTGTCTATGACGGGCATTTTATTCAAGCAGCAAAGGACATTCTAAGTAATGTTTCGCTTGAAGTTTATGGGGTTTTCCATGATTCAGAATTGACAAGAATGGCTGATTTGTATTTTGTCTTAAGTGTCATGAGTACGATTGAGGTTGGAAGCTATTTTCCTCGGGAAAATGAAGTAGAGAAGAGTATTGCTAAGTTCAATGATGAATATCCAAATAAAGATCATATTAAAGCTTTATTGATAAAAACATTTGCAACTATCAATGATATTGGTTTGCAGCAAGATTCAATCTGGTTTAGAAAATCATGTTTCTTCACTATGGTTGTTGAGCTAGCAAAAAACAATAATGTAATCCCTACTGATATATTAACCAAGCTAAATGACCTTGAAACAAAAATATTATCTGATAAAAATAATAACGAAAGTGAATATGGGAAGTTCTACTCTTATATGTATTCCGGTACAACAAGTAGAAAGGCAAGAATTGAAAGGGCCAATACATTTAAGTCTCATGTATTAAGCTAATACGCTTCTAAATCGGGTAAGGGCTGGTCTCTCTCCAGCCCTCCCCACACCACGTAGCATGCGGGTCCGCACTACGCGGTTCACCGAGGATAGTGACACCTGATCCACCCATCTTTCAGCGCAGCAAATCATGCATCGGCCAGAAATCGAGATTACCTGCCGCGCTGATACTTCAATCTGCTCTACACTTCTCACGCTTTCACGCTCCAAGAGGTACAAAAACCGTCATGGCCAAACTCAACACCGCCCAGAAACGTCGCCAGAAAGAACTCAAGCGACGCAAGAAAAAACAATTGCAGGCACAAAAGCAGAAAAATCACACACCCGTAGCACCTGACTTAAGCGGGCTGCCCAAATTGTCAGAGACACTTCTTGAATTTGCCGGTGGACTGCTGGATATCCCAAACGCCTCCAGGGACTATATCGAAAGCACCATTGGGATGGTGAGTATGTGCTGGAACATCGGCATCGTGGAGAAAGAGCAAGGCCGGGAAATGCGTCAGAAGCTGACGAATATGCTGCGCGACGACACGATTGACGATAGTCAGGAGGATTTCGAAAGCCAGTTTGATGCGTTCATCATGGCAAGACGCCTTCTCTACCGGAATGATCCTCGTTTCATTGTCGATTACAGCGTGACATGGGATTATAAGGATGATTTACACCTCCAGATTGCCAGCACCATTCTACCTGAAGACAGCCGATTCTCATTTGATGAAGACGATCTGAGCTGCGGGCTTTCGGCTTCTACACAAAAAACTCTCACCGCGCTATCCACGCCACTGACAGATGAACAACGTTGTATTGTTGAATGGATTGATGAAGGTTATAAACTGCTTGATATACAGGATAAACACTCTGTAGGAGCGGCCTGCGACCTCTGGCTCAATGCCTGGCCCCATGTGAAGGCACTCTACAAAGATACAGCATCAATTGATGAGATACTGCCATTGGAAGAACTGTTTCTATCCAATTGGTGTACAGATGTTGAGATGCACCTGCATAACGCTGGGGTGGGCAATCCGGATTACTTCAACAAACGTATCGTTTTTTGCCGCGACTTTTGCGAACAGTTCCCTTCATCACATCCGCAGACCCTCCATAATATGCGCCGGGCTGAAGCTGAAGCACTCTTTTTCAACGGCCAGCATGAACAAGGGGAAGCCGCATTTGAAGCACTGGTCAATGACTATCCGGATACTGCCTGGGGCTATATCGGCTGGGGAGATATGTACAGCATGGGCACACTCGGCTCCGTTTCATTGCCTACCGATATTGACCGGGCACGGGCATTGTACCGAATTCCTATAGAGCGCCAGCTGGAGGATGCCGAGGATGCCGAGCAACGCCTGAAGGATCTGGAGCAGCATGAAGCCCCTGAGACCCTGGACGCCTGAGAAGCATCGGGTTTGCACTATCAACCGGCTTGTCTTCATGCCATGGCAAGCCTTAATGAAACGCTGCCGTTATAGACAGTTGGAATAAGATTACTCAAATTGAACACTATCTGCTTGCCCAGATCGCATCAAAGCCTCAAGAGATGCAACTTATCACCAAAAGGCTGATCAAAAGAAAGAAGTAGACATTCGCTTCGGACCCAAGAGCCGTTGGGAATCACTGGGCCAGGGAAGACAACGGACAGATCATCTTTTGTTGTGAGGCGCGTCTGGATATCGGCAATGTTCCAGCAACAGGGGCTATGCATTAGTAGAAAAGGCTTTTCCGCCCACAGGATACGCTGAACAGGCCCTTCAGCCTATCCTGTGAGGA
>NZ_BAABFL010000049.1:0-1127 GCF_039540975.1 Kistimonas scapharcae | reverse complement strand
AAGGCAGCACGAAAGAGTCGGGCCGTTTCCCAGGCCGAGCTCGCACGGCTTGTGGGTACCCGGCAGTCGACCATTAACGATATCGAGCATGGCCGTAACAAATCCACGAAGTATCTTTTAGCCATCGCTGATGCGCTGAAGGTTGATCCACGTTGGCTTGAACGTGGTGAGGGTGTGATTAAGGGAGTTTCCGTTTCGATTGTTCACCAGGGAGTACCGCTGCCCATGTTCTCATGGGATATGGCGGCGCGTCTGGCTGAGGATGAAAAACCCCATTTGCCCATGGTTGATACGCTCTACCGTTGTCCTGTCGAGCACTCCACCGAGGCGTACACGCTGACGGTGACCAGTGACCAGTACGAAGGGTACCTGAGCAACAATGACGTGCTGTTTGTGGATCCGATTGGCGAGTATTCGGCCAATGATGTGGTGATCTGCGTCATGCCTGACAGTGGGTATATTGATGTCCGTCAGATTTTCTTCGACGGTGTATCGGCCAGTCTTCGCTCCCTGACCCGCGATGTCCCGCCGGATCGACGTATTGTGAGTGCCAGAATAGTCCCGATGTTGGGTGGTGTACTGAAGTTGCCCGTCACGACAGACAGCAGTGTTCCCGAGCTGCGTCTGGTGGGCAGGGTGTTACTCCGGGCTGGCCGGGTAGTCTAGCGTTCAGCGGTGCGCGATGAGTCTCGTTGATGAGAAGGAGCTTGTGATGAACCATCAATTCTCGCGCACGCACAAAGTGTGGACCCAAATCGATCAGGAACTGGTGGGCATAGATGTTGGCCGTTGCCCTGCCATCGGTGATGCTGTGGCGGTGTTTTCCAGTGACCGCAACAGTACGCCGTTGGTGACCGGTACCATGACCCGGGAGATGTCGGATTCTGATGTCTATGGTTGTCTGGACATTGTCGTGAAACCGTTGCTCGATACCCTGCACGATACATCGAACGACAGTCAAAACGAGTAGTTGGCAGATTGTTGAAGGAGGGCAGAACCACTGCCCTTTTTTGACCCGAAAGCTAACGTAATGCCGTTTGATATGTCGTTTACAGAGGTATAATGAAAGGCCAAAAGGAGGAGGAAATAGCCATGGATGTAGGTTATTACGACAATCTGCCGGACGA
>NZ_BAABFL010000048.1:0-14485 GCF_039540975.1 Kistimonas scapharcae | reverse complement strand
AATCACGGTAACGGACGACTCCGGTACTCCCATCAATAGTGCGGATTACGCTGTGGACCTGGAAACCGGCACCGTCACCTTTGCAAACGATCTGGCCGGTACACTCACCATCCATGACCGTATTGAGCAGATGGCGTTGGTCAGCGATGTGCAGATCAGTGGTGACCTCAGCCTGGCCACCCCGTTGGCGTGGGATTTTCCGGCAGATGAAACCCTTGTCAGCAGCGCCGTCGTGTATGGCGACCTTCAATCCCGGGTACACGACGAGTTTACTCAGCGCACCTGGGACAGTGGTGAGCCCAACTGGAGTAACCATCGCATCGGGGACGACACCACGGCGCAGTACAACCTGATCAACTATCCCATCGAGGTCAGCAACAAAGGTGCGGTTGACGGCCGGTGGGCAATCATCTTCACCAGCAGCAGTACCTTTCAGGTAGTGGAAGAAAACCTCGGCATTATCGCGAGCGGTTCTACCAGCAGCGATTGCGCCCCCCTGAACCCGGAAACCCATGTCCCGTATTTCATTATCCGCTTTGACGGCTGGGGCACCGGTTGGAGTAGCGGCAATGTACTGCGCTTTAACACCACTGGTGCATTGGCTCCCTGTTGGCTGGTGCGAACCGTTTTATCAGGACAAGGCACTACGGACGATGACCGTTTCACCCTGCAGATTCGGGGGGACGCAGACTGATGGCAACCCTGGCAATCGGCAATGGCAGTCAGATTAATCCTTTCCTGATCCAGACACCGGAAGACTTTGAAGCAGTCTGGCATCACTCGGAGAACTATTACTACGAGTTGACCACTGATCTGGATATGGATGGCCGCTATCTCAGTCAAAACGACAATGGCGGCAGTTTCCATCTGGACGGCAAGGGCCACAAGGTCATCAACATGAACTGTGGTAATTACTGGCACTTCTGGGGCAGTGGCGATATTCGCAATATTGAGTTCTACATTGCCAGTGGTCTTACCACAGGGCTGCACCAGACTTGCTATAACGGGGCAGTGTTACAAGATGTGCGAGTTCATTGGCAGCATAGTAGTGAAGTTTACCTGTCTCGTGATTGGCCTCAGGGACAGCCTTTTTATCAGAATGTCGTACTCAGTGGTCTGGCAACGCTCAAGCACATCGCCAACCAAGGCGGCTTTGATGCCAGCGGCTGTTATGTGGCCATGAACCGTGATCCCAACAACAACGATGGCGTCCTGATCAGCAATATCTATGATCCGGCGGAGTACGTAAACCTGGATCCTGCCCTCTGGAATCTGACACAAGGAAGTGTTCCATCTCTGATCCCCAAAACCGGCGACTACAGTCGCTATACCCATGTGCTGGGTACCACATTAGTCGACGGCAGCCCTGTACCTAGAACGGTCAGGGCAGTGACTATGCAACGCCATGAACTTATTGCACAGCTCGACAGCGCAGGTGATGGCAGTTTTGAGCTGGTCACCAGCCCCTACACCGATGGCATTCTGGTGTATGCCTTTGATGCGTACGGTAGCGTGCTGAAGGCTGACACGGCTTACAGTATTGGTGCGATTACGCATCCCCAGACACCCAATAGCTATCGCTACATCTGCATTCAGGCTGGTACGACGGACGCAACACTTCCCACCGAACCCTGGCCAACGGATCAGCTGGCCAGCGGTACAACTATTTTTGAAGCCCATAAACTCCGCCAGCCCATGCTGCATGGGCCGGTCACACCGAAAAGGATACTCGGCTGATGGCAGGCTACATTCCCAATGCCGCCACGCTGGTGCTGTCGGTTCAGACAGACTATGACTCGCCCAACGCTGCCAATGTGGTACTGAATGTCCCGTCACTGGATGCGGCACAGACATTTGTCAGTGGTACGGTATCCCTGAACGGTGAGCCTGCAAGCAAAGAAATCGTGGTGCTGTCTTATAAAAAACAACCACGGCAGGGACAACTGGCGGAACGAATCATTATCGCAAGCGGTAATAGCCAGACAGATGGCAGTTTTGAGATTGAGTTGAACGGGTTTGATGAACCGGTATTGGTCGTCGCCATGGATGACTATGGCGATACCTGGCAAGCCAGCACCCGTTACATCGTTGAAGATGTGATCCATCCCACGACAGGGAAGTTCGAGGGTTTTGTCTATGAGTGTCTGGCGGAAGGGATATCCGGAACATCGGAGCCGGAGTGGTGGATTGACAATGGCAGCACTAACACCGGGCTGGTGGGAACCGCAGTGTTCAAAGCTCGGCCGTTCTATCAGGCAATAGTCCATGGACCTTTCCTACCAGCAATAAGACACCGCACTGGCGATGACTGATTACATGCCTGACCCATTTAATCTGATTCTGGATGGTGACAGTGACTATTCAGTACCTGATGGTGCAAGCATTACGCTGGATGTGGTTTTTGGCGAGCCGGTTAAACCACCGCCTGTCAGCTGGCCTGAAGCACCATCCGTTACACGCCGTTGGCAAAGTGACTGGCAAAAGGCCACACGCCGTGAAGGAATGACGGAAGCAGGATGGCGTCGTGCCGACCAGGTGGAAAGTGCTATGAATCTGCATCTCAGGGATGCATCTCAAAGACTGGAGCCTGTCTTTCAGCCAGCATGGGGGAAAGTACCGACTCAGGACTCTCATGCTGGCCAGGGTTGGGAAAACAGCCAAGCCTGCCAGATATCCACAGGTGGGTTATGGGGCGATGTGCCGCCAAAGGATGCCTTTCCCGCCAACACAGGCTGGGATGCCAGTATTTTGCCCACAGAGGCCGCCTGTGGGGCCTGGTGGGGCAACCCGCCGGGCAAGGATAATACCCGAGCCTGCGGCTGGTTTCGGGTGATGGCGCACTCTGCGGATGACCGCGACAGGGCCGGCTACTTACCGGAGCCCAGCCGTCTATCGTTTGTGTTCAGGAATGCGCTGTATACGCCGGAGAACAACACGGGCATCTGGTTTGCCTTTGGCCAGAAGGTTCCACACAAACCGGTACAGCCAAGAGAAAGCCGTAACGTTCTCTCATGGAACCGGGCAACGGCATATCAGCCGTCACAGCAACTTCCCTGGGGAGAAGGCTCTAGCGAACAACGCAGGGATGCGGACTACCGGATACGCTTTGCCGCCAACACCGATCCCGTCGATCCTCCTGATCCCACTACCCCGGACAGACCTGCCGAAAAGGACACCTGGCTGATCATGAACACGATTAACACCGTCACCTTGCCGGACAGAACGCCGCTTGATATCACTGACCTGACCATCAGCCTGGATATCGACAGCTTCACCTGGTCGCTGGTTGCCAAGGTCAACAACCGGCCAACGCTGGCACGAGTGCAACCTGACAGTGACGGGCCAAAGCATATTGAGGTCGTTATTAACGGTTGGTCCTGGGTCTTCATGATAGAGCGCTACAGCAGCGACAGACGCTTTGGTCGGGAGCAGTACACCATCCGGGGCGAGAGCAGAACAAAGTTGCTGGCCGCCCCCTATGCACCACGGCGCTCCCATACCGAGACTTCTCCCATCAACGCCCGACAGGCCATGGAGAACGAACTGCTTAACACGGGTTTTGCCATCGACTGGAATAGCAGCGGAGATGGAACCACGCCGGACTGGACGATGGACGGCGGTGTTCTTTCCTATCAGGATCTGACACCTATGCAGGTCATTGCCCGAATGGCCACCACCGCAGGTGCAGTGGTTATCCCAGCCGCTGCCAGTGACGCCTTGACGATCCAGCCACGCTATCCGTTCAGTCCCTGGCATTGGCAGGATGAAAGTACTGTGGTCAGCCACAGCGNCAATGCCGTTTATGTATCCGGCACCCATTCCGGTGTCGCCGTAGAGGTCACTCGTGCAGGTACCGCAGGGGATCAACCGGCACCGGATATTGTCGAGGCGTGGTTGACGGATGTAGATCTGAATACCGAGCGTGGAAGGAATGAGCTTAGCAAGGGCGGCAATCAGGAAATAGTCTCGCTGGATATTCCACTGACAAGTATTGATGAACCTCCGGGACTGGTGATGCCGGGTAAGCTGGTTGAGGTTACCGAAAGTACCGGAGCATGGTATGGCCTGTGTCTTTCCACCAGCATCCGAGCTCCACGCTCCGGCGCTGCCAAAGTCACACAAACGGTCGAGTTGGAGAGGCACCACTGATGGCAACTACTAATATCTGGAAACAGTTTGCCTCGCTACTACCTTCAAACATCAGGACAATTGTCACAATCATCAGCAATGACGGTAATGGCAAAAGCACTGCAGAATTACGCGATGGAACCATTATTATTATAAATGGCGAAAGTGTTTCACCACCACATAAAGCCCTTGTTGAAAACGGCGAAATTAAATATCAATTGCCAGATTTTGACATCGTTCAGCGTAATGTTTAACCCATCAATACTTAACGACATTTGTCGTTCTGTATGGATTTTTTAACGGCATTTTTAATAGTGCCCCTCACAAGCCCCTCGACATTTCAAATAAACGACTTATGACCATTATTTCAAATAGTTACACAATCAAGCGGCAGAGTTCGACTCCTTCAGCCGGCACCATATACGATAAAGCCCGAAGCGTTAATGAACACTTCGGGCTTGTTTGTATCTGCGTTTTTGGTGCAGGTATTAATGCTGGTAACTTAACATGCTATAGGCATAAACTTTCCCCCCTATAGCCCATGCACTACAGACTAACAGGCAAAACTATGTGGAACCCTTAGTCAGTAGCGAAACTGTAGTTTCAAAATCGCTATAATCTCTTCAAGTGAAGATATAAAGCCATATCTCATAAGTAACTTTGAGAAGTCCCTATTTGATGCCTCAGATCAGTCAAACATGATCAGAAAAACCTGTACTAAAGAACTCCCGATAAATCATGAATTAATCTCCGACCTAACATTACCGACATTATTTCTAACTATGGGAAACTAACTAACAGCCCAACAGTCTAATATGCTTCTTTGTTATGAAAGGGAATATTGTAACCATGAAACCTACAGGAAGCAGTCCAATTCAGGGAACTGAAAGAAGAGCAGAAACAGAGCAAGTCATAATGGAGAATCGTTCTAGAACAATGCGGCAGCAAAGCGAAGCATCGTCTTTCCCACAAACACCATCTCAAGTAACACCTTGCATCCGCTCAGAGCAAAGAACAATTACCTTTGCAGACTTCGACACAGCCCACTGGGTTCTATATCACTCTACCCCCCCCCAGAGGCGTCAAGTTCAAAAGTAAAGCTATCGACTTCAGTGATTACTATCAAAAAGAACAAATCGGACCACAGTCATATCAATATAAGTGCGACTTATGTAGAAAAATCGAAACAAATTCTTACCACATAAAACATCATATCAAAGATCATATATACGGTGAGAATAAATACAGATGTACAATCTGTAACGATGCATTCTTCTATCCTTCTGAGTTAGTTAACCACCTCACAAGAAATCACATTGACACTCACCCTATTGAGAAAATTCAAATAGAAGAACAGGAATCAATAGTGAATACATCCGATCAAACTACAGCAATAGAAACACCAACCACAGTGGTAACAGCATCACACACACAAACAAGCGCATCAGAGCCACAGCCTAGTACGTCATATGCTTCACCACCGAAAAGACAAAGAAAAAGTTAAGATAGGGTTTACATGCGCAGGCCAACCTCGACAGTTATATAAACAAGGTTTAGTCAATGTGTTCTTAGAGTGTCTTACCCAACAGAATCCGGGCAACCTGATCCAGTGCGGTTGAAATCAGGGAATCCACATCATTCACTACAACATGGTTGGGATAATAATCCTGAACACTGTCGTCCACAATGCCGATTCCCAGGGTTTCAACGCCATCCGCCTCTATTTCACTGACCACCTGCTTGAGATGTTCACCTAGGTGGGGAGGCGCTTCCACCTTGCAGGCACGGATATGCGGCGCACCGTCACTGAGTACCATCAGAACCTTGCGGGGTTCCTGTCTTACCCGCAACCGGTCATACGCCAACAACAAACTTTCACCATCACAATTACCGACATAGCACTTGTAGGGGAGCTGGTCGATAGCCGCCATGCTGGCGCGACACTTATTCAGGTTATCGTGATAACCCTTGAATTCCACCATATTGATGGGCTCATAGCGGGAGTAATTCAGCTTGCCGCTGAAGCTGAACTCATCAGGATGTTCGCGCTGGTATTGCCGAACCGCCACTTTCATCTCGTGGTTGCAGTCATCATCCCTGTTCGTACAAAAACCGAGGATTTCATAACTGACATCGGTTTTTTCCAGCGCTTCTGCCAGGGCAATCGTCGCCAGCATAGCCAGATGTCCCTTGTTTTCCTTGACCATGGATGTGCTCAGATCCACCAGCACACTCACCGCTGTGGCAATGTCGGTGTCTTCACGACGAACCGTGAACACATCCTCGTCACCGTTATACGCATTCACTAAACGGCGATTATCCAGTCGTCCCTGCAGCGCGCCGCCCGCCCAGCGGATATCCCGTTTTGCTGCCAAAGAACGTTCCAGTTTTCGCCGCAATGCGTTGATCTGGCCTGCTGTTTCACTCAGTACCTGTTGATATTGCTCCCGTAACTTGGGCTGCCGCAGTATTTCGCCGATATTGTCGCCACTGCGGCGATTACTCCAGGTATCGAATTCGGTCGACCAGGCGCGGTAAATCGTTTTTTCCCCTTTCAGGTGCTCACCAATCACCGCTTTCAGGGCAACAGATACATCACAACTATGGCCTTGCTTTTTTCCCACCTCACTGGCCCGACGATCCAGTGCCGGATTATTTTCAGGGCTTTCTGGCGGATCGTCTTCCCCGTATTCTTCGAAATGAACGATGGCATCAAAGATTTCATCCGCCAACGTCAATGCTGCTTCAGTCGATTCCAGCCCGCCAATACGCGCGGCCCAGGCTTCGCACATCTGGTAATGGTCATTCGTCATCTGTTGTTTTACAGCAGCCAGAAACTGGTCAATTTCACGGTTATTATCAATACCATTCAACTTGCGCCCCATGGCCGTCAGTGTGGCGGGCAACCATTGATACCAGGGTGTCTGCTGATCACTTTCCTCCACCTGCTCTTTCAGGGTTCGACAAACGGCACTGGTCACAGCGGAAAGGTTGCCACTGGCACCCTTGTAGTCCTGCATGACCAGACGCTCAATACGCGGGTCTTCAATACTCGCAGCAATGTCACGCTTCAGCGGGCATTTTGCCTTGTTGGCCTGCTGGTTATAACGACGCAGCTGATCCAGATCCGAGTGACGGAGGCGTCCCGTGGCATGGTCGATATAGCCGCGGCTGACAGCCCACTGGAATTCATCCAGTTCCGCCGCCATATCGAGGGAGGGATAAATGATCTTGTCGCCATCAACGCCGACCATATTGCCGCGAAAGACGATAGCGATTTTTTTACGTCCGAAAGTTCTCGAGGTACCCCGGCATTCATGGACAAAGGCCTGGGCAGTGATCGAGCCGGCGCGCTTCACGGATTACCCCAGCCCACTCAGAAACCGCAACCGGGAAAGACCCGTTGGGCCAGTCCACGCAGCACAATCTGATCTTCTTCATTGGCCCTGAAAATAATATTGGTATCAACCGCCATCCTTACCGCCGCCTCATGGCCACAGAGGTCTTCATAAAAGACATAATCCTCTGCTGCGCCGATGATATTCCTCAACGAGATCGGTTCGGTGATTTCTACACTTGTAAAGGCCGTGCGATGTTCATTCACGTAGGTCATCAGCAAATCTGACACCATCTCCGGCAGGTCAGACACATTGGATTCCAACACCCCCTGCTCATCCTCAACACACATGTAATCTATCGGGATGAATTTGTGGAAGCGATTCAGCAGCGCCCGGGACAAAACCCGCGTTCCCGGGTACAGGCCGCTTTCATCCCCCTGTCCCTGAGTATTGCAAGCCGCAACAGCACGGAAGAAGGGATTGGCTTTGATACGACGGGCACCATCATCAGTAATGACAAACTCGCCCTGATCCAACGCATTCTGCAGGGCATAGAGGACATCCGGACGGCCTGCGTCCAGTTCATCCAACAGCAGGATGGTGGGCGACTGCATGGCCTGGGGGAGAATACAGTCTACATACGTCGAGATGGTGGTGCCGTTATCATTCTCAAGCCGGGTCTGGCCCACCAGATCAAAACGGGAAATATCACCGTCAAAGTTGATTCGCCGTACGGGCCAATGGAGCCGTGCAGCTACCTGCTGGATCAGGGTGGTCTTCCCTGTACCGGTATGGCCATGAAGCCAGGCATTTTTTCCGGCTGCCAGCGTCGCCAACAGGGGTAACAGGGTCTTGGAATCAAAATGGTAACTGTCATCCAGCTCCGGTACCCAGGGGTGAACGTCTTCCCATTCAAACACAGGTAAAGCGAAATCCAGCACTTTACCCAGGTGCTTCGCCGCATCATCCCGGCAAAAGACCTCTGCAGCTTTCTTGAACACCACTTCACCGGCAGGAATGCTTAAATCCTTGCCCAACTCACTGGCCACGAAAGAACCCTGCATGGGCGCAGCAGCGCCTCGAAGTTCACGCTTGAGCCGGCCATTTTCATGGTTCAGCTCATCCACTTTTTTATCCAAGGTTTTGGCTTGCGCCTTCCAGGCATTGGTTGCACTGACAGCCTGGATAATCTCATCCATGCTGTAGGGCGATTCTGCACTCTGCAGCAGCGAATCTATCGCCTTGATCACACTGCTTTCATCCGCCAGCTTGGCCAGGGCGGGGTCAATGTCGATATGCAGGTCTGAAGAGTCTTCGTGCATGGTGTCTGCCTCCCCGGCACCTTTACCGGCATTTTTTTCCAGCGTTTCGTACATTTTTTCGATGAGATCCGGCGTCCAGGTGTTATGGCGGCCAAAATGCTCAACGGAAGGAAAGAGTGCCTCGTCGGTGTTATTGACAGCAGACATGAACTGGCTGAAGACGTCTTCCGGCTTATACCCATCCAAAACCAGAAAAATCATGTACAGAAGAGAGGTGTCGGAGAGCTTGTCACGAAAACTGGTGGCGTTGAATTTGGCAATTTTCACGGCGCCACTTTTGATCAGGCTATTGTCATGACCCGCTGAATTCCAGTTATGACTGACATAACAGGGCTTGAAGACGACATGCCACCATTTGCACAGTAGCGCGCGATCAGCCTGATGCTCCGCCAACTGTGCCAGTGTGGGTAACGTGGTGCCAATCGACCTGTCCCTGGCCATTCACCGTGCTCCAATAAAAGGTCTTCAGTAATGAATCTTAGTCAACACTGTGGAGTTCAGTGAAATGGGCACCCTGATAACAATGGCAATCACACAACCCTATTCTCATGGCATTAACGCTCTAAAGCTTCACGTCGCAACTTGATCCAGCCGTTACGGCCAACCGTGATATAGCGATCCAGGTCCATTTCAATATGGTCAGGATCGACTTCAAAGTCCTTATCGCGATCCGGATGGTAATCCCAGTACAGTTCTTCACCCGGCAGGATATCTTCCATCGCTACGGCAAATACTCGCCGATCATGGGTGACCAGCATGCTGAGATTGGGTTCATCGCTACTGTTAGCCAGACGTAACTGGGAACGCTCACCATCGGAGGCATCAATGCCCTGCTCAATGACCGGCGTATAATTCTCCCAGTCAGGCTCAATAGCCTCTTCTTCCTCGTCGTCAAACTCATACTCGTCAACGAGCCAGAGAATGTATGTGTCATTATCCAGAAAGATAGGGTAGCCGCTCTCATCCTTGTGCCACATAACGTATCGTCCCGTTGCCGGAATTTCGATACGGAAGGCTCGCCTGCCGGCGTATTCCCCCACCACACTGCCGGAAGGGATGAAATCGCGGGTAAACAAGCCTTTACCGGCGCCTTCAATACGACTGGCTCCTTCGGTCAAATCAAACTCATACCGTTTAAGGCGGGATTGCAATTGCTGGTTTTCAGTCGTCAGTTGCTCAAGCTTCTGACGGAGGCTGTCAGCATCATTTTGATCTGGTTTGTCCATACAGGCGATGTCTTTGTTATACCGATCCATGGTTTTACCTAACTGAATAAATCTGCCAATTAATAACTGCTGTTAAAGGAAAATTGATAGCTCGCCATGAAGAAAGAGTCAAATCTTTGTGGTTAGGCGCGCCGTAATAACAAACAGGGTTATCTATTCTTTTTTTAAGAATGTCTGAATTTCATAACCCTTGGCAATGGATTCCGGTCGCATGATAAAAGGATGGTCAATACTACGTTCGCTCCCATTATTATTGTTTACCGGCGCATTGCCGGCTGAAGAGTCCGTCGAAAAGCCCCTAATACAGCTGCGTGAGATTCTTTCCCAAACCGCAGAAAAAGGGGGCGCCACCATCTCCGGTATCGTCATCAAGCGAATCAGTCCCGGCAATTATCTGATCCACGACGGCACCGGCACACTGGAGGTCGATATCCCCCATCACCAGCTTCCTCCCGGCGGACTGCTACCTCACACGCCAATTCGCTTACAGGGTGTGGTACAGCACGATGAAAATGAAAATCTTGAAATTGATGTTGATACGATTCACTGGTCATTCTGAACGATAAAAACCGTACTCAATACTTCAGGACAGTGACCGAAAAACACTCATACGTTGTGAAATTGAACAATACTTTCACTGTCGCACTACGGAACCCAATGGGAAAAGGTTTGTCTACAAGACTGCCTGTTTTTTTATTAAAGGAATCATTTTATGGACAGCAGTAAACATTCCGTTCAGAAACATTCATCCGTTTCAGCGAAAACCGCTTCAAAAAACAAACGGCCAATACCGTTGCCAAAAAGTCGTCGCCCAACACCAGGCAAAGGCTATCCGTTTCCGGAGCGAATTCAGCAGGTTCCCAAACGACAGCTGACAGCCTGATGGTATGTCTGTCAGAGCACCCGGTCAGTGATTTGCTTGAAGCTGTAGGCCGGAATCACCTTGCAGAAATGGAAGACATCTTCCACGAAAAGCGCCAGTTCATCCTCTCCCTGGCCGAGCAGTTCACCAATCGCCTGATTGTCGGTCATTAAACCTGCGATCACAATCACCCGCGCAATCGTATCGCGATCACTGATTGCTGACATAACATCACTGCACGCCTGTTCCTGCGCCAGATTCTTCAGATCATCCATGCCATCATCATTGGCAATAACAGCGGTACTCCACAGCCATACGATGACAAACAAACTGCACAGTAATGTCAGTCGATCTTCCCTGTCTCGCCGCATAACGTTTCTCTCCGTGAGTGCTGACTGGAATTTCTACCATACCCCCGTTATGACGGCTTTTCGAGCCTGCAGTCAAAGCAACAGGTTTTCCCAGTCGACTGACGGATCCCCCACAACACTGAAGTCCGGATTCAGCAGGCTTTCCTTGCGATTGTAGCGAAGCGGCTTCAGTTCGGGATCCAGCACACGACCACCTGCGGCTTCAACAATCGCCTGGGCAGCAGCAGTATCCCACTCACTGGTCGGCCCTCGACGTGGATAGATATCAACAAGTCCTTCTGCCACCAGACAGGCTTTGAGCGAACTACCCGCCGTCGTGACATGCACCTCACCAAAGCGATGCTCAAAGCGTTGCATCAATTGTGGGATCGTATTCTCACCATGTCGTCGACTGACAGCCACGTTCATAATGCCTTCCGGCGCACAGGAACGTGTCGTAAGTTGTACCGGCTCTGTTTTATCGCATTGTCGCCAGGCGCCACCGATATCGCGTCCACCCATGTAGTAAACACCATTAACCGGCGCATAAATCACACCCAGTATTGAAACACCATTCTCAACAAGGGCAATGTTGACCGTAAACTCATCGGTACGGTCAACAAACTCCCGGGTTCCATCCAGAGGATCCACCAGCCAGTAGCGCTGCCAGGCCGATCGTTCTGGCCATGGCACGATGTCACTTTCCTCAGACAATAACGGAATTTCGGGCGTTAACGCCTTCAGACCTTCCCGAATACAGCGATCCGCTGCCAGGTCAGCCTCAGTAACCGGTGAATCATCTGCCTTGGTCTGAAGGCCAACATCGTCACGCTCATACACCGCCAGAATCGCTTTACCGGCTTGCTGACAGATTTCTCGCAGTGACTGCGCCAGTGACAACTCTGTGATCATGCTTCACCTCTTACGATATCCCGAACCATATAAAGTGCCGCCAACACACGGGCTTCACTGAAATCATCCCGGGCAATCAATGTCGGTAGGTCATCAAACGAGAAAACCTGGACACCCAATGGTTCAGGTTCATCCCCCTCCAGTTTTTCTTCATAAAGGTCTCGGGCCAGCACAATACGCATACTGTGCGACATGTAATTGGGCGACAATGTGAAATCAGTCAGGTATTCCAGATTATGAGCGCCATAACCGGCCTCTTCCTTCAGCTCTCGCTCGGCACCGGCGAGCAGATCTTCATCGGGCTCAACCAGTCCCTTGGGAAGAGACAATTGATAATCCTCGGTTCCCGCCGCATACTCCTCAATCATCACGAAGTGGTTGTCATCCAACAGAGGAACAACCATCACCGCCTGATGCCCGGAGCTGTATCCCCCCAGCCGCTCGTAGGTGCGTTCGACCCCATTGCTGAAGCGGAGTTTCATCCTTTCCACCCGAAACAGTGCCGAGCGGGCGACTTCCTGAGTCTCGAGAATTTCCGGTTTTTTCTTCATCATTGGTTCCACCCGGGCGCATGAAACTTCATTATACGACGTAGCTATACAACAATGTGCAAATATCATGATTGACTGGAAAACCATCGACACCGTCCTGTTTGACATGGACGGCACCCTGCTGGATCTACACTTCGACAACTACTTCTGGCTGCAGCACATTCCGGAGAAATACGCTGAAAAGCACGGCCTCTCCATGGAAAAAGCCTGCGCAGAAGTGGATGTGTGGATGCAGCAAACCATGGGCACTCTGAACTGGTACTGTCTGGATTTCTGGGACAAAACGCTGGGCCTGGAAACCGCCGTATTGAAACAGGAGCTGGCGCATCTCATCAGCCTACGACCCCATGTGGACGAACTTCTCAGCGCACTGAAAGCGGCCGGCAAACATATTGTCCTGATCACTAATGCCCATCAGGACAGCCTGTCCCTGAAAATGGAACGCATCTCCCTGGCACACTATTTTGACCGCCTGATTACCTCCCACGAGTTCGGTTACCCCAAGGAAGATCAGCGTTTCTGGGAGGCGCTACAGTCCAATGAACCCTTTAATAGGGAACGTACCCTGTTCGTCGACGACAGCATTCCTATACTCCGTTCTGCCCGTGAGTATGGCATCCGTGAGCTGTTGGCCATAAAACACCCTGACAGCAAAAAAGCAGCAAAAGATACCGAGGAATTTCCCGCTATCGACCAGTTTACGGAACTATTACCTGTTCTCTGATTCCAATCTGCAGGACCTATGAAAAACGACGATTCAACAGCAAAAATGCGGCTTGATAAATGGCTGTGGGCCGCCCGTTTCTATAAAACCCGTAGCATTGCCAAGCAGGCCATCGACGGCGGCAAGGTGCACGTCAATGGCAGCCGTGTCAAACCCGGGCGTGAACCCCGGCTGGGTGATGAAATCAAGCTTCGCCAGGGCTGGGATGAAAAAACGGTGATCATTCGTGCGTTGTCGGATGTGCGTCGTACAGCGACAGAGGCTCAGCAACTGTACGAAGAAACACCGGAAAGCATCCGCCTGCGGGAAGAAGACGCCGCACAGCGCAAAGTACTGCGGGGCAGCACACCCGTCCCGGAAAAGCGACCGGATAAAAAGCAACGCAGGGATCTGGAGAAACTACGTCAGCAAAACCTGGCAGAGTAGCACTCTATTCATCACGTCCTGGTCGCTAGCGACCAGGACGCTTTACAACCAGCCCACAAGAATAAACCGCATAAACTTGCGGGCTTTACGAATCATCATCTAGGCTGCAGGCACCGAAACAAACTGCCTAGTCACACACCACGGCGATGCATTCCCGGTTATCGTCTGGCAATGCTCAGAGACGTGCTCTATGTCAACCACACCATCCGATTCAGGGAAGGGTTCCCCCCACCACCAGCCGATGATCCGCACGTCCTCTCTCTCCCTGCTGGAACGTATTGGCAAGAAGATCCCTGATCCTGTCATCATTTTCCTGGGTTTATATGTGCTCTGCCTGCTGGCGTCTGTTTCACTGGCCGGGCGACAGTTTTCCACGCCCAGCGCCACCGGAAGTGACATTACCCACAGCATCCGGAACATGCTGGAACTGGACAATATTCGCTGGATATTCGATCACGCGCTCCTGCAGAACTGGCTCACCTTCGGCCATGGCATTCTCGGCGTTATCCTGATTGTCATGATGGGCGTCGGTATCGCTGAGAAATCGGGACTGTTAACGGCTCTGATTAGGGGCTGTTGACGTTTCATTGAAAGCCTTGAACCAAGCCTGAAAATCCGCAGTATGTTGCTACCGCTCATGCTTTCA
>NZ_BAABFL010000047.1:0-1776 GCF_039540975.1 Kistimonas scapharcae | reverse complement strand
GCCCAGCCCAGCAAAGGCGTCACCTTTGGCTTTACCGCCGAACATGGCGGCCGTGTGGCTGGTACTCGTCCCGATGGCAATATTGGTCTGCGTGGCGGTGAGGCGATTCGGGTCGGGGAGTCGCTCAATGAGCTGATTGTCTGCCCTGATGTCGCCTACTTCATCGAAAACATTATCGCCTGAAGGAGCGCTGCATGAGCCAGTACAAAACCCTGCATCCGGTCAGGCACAACGGCACTTTCTACCCGCCAGAAAGCAGTATCAAACTGAATGAGTCAGACGCTGAAAAGCTGCTTGCGCTGGGTGCTGTTGTGCCTGCCAGTGACACCAGAAAAACCACCCGGCCCAAAACGTCGGAGCAGGCTGACTGATGTACTGCACCCTGCAGGGCCTGATCGATCGGTTCGGGGAAACGGAGCTGTTAAAGCTGACCGACATAAACCGCACCGGTTTGATCGATACCGTTCGGGTGGAACGTACGCTGGACGACGCTGGTCAGGAGATCAACACCTATCTGGCGGCACGGTATGACACACCGATTGATCCAGCGCCGGATATTCTTGCCCGTCTCTGTGCGGATATTGCCCGTTATCGGCTCTATGAAAACCGGGTCACCGAAGATGTCCGCAACCGTTACAAGGATGCGGTGGCGATGCTGCGGGACCTGGCCTCCGGCAAGGCGACATTGCCAAGTGCCGCAGACGAGCCCGCAGTACCGGTTGCCAGTATGGACGTCACCGTTACCCGCAGCCGAACCGACCGTGTGTTCACCATGAACACCTTTGAGAGCACGGCCACACCAGTGCCGGTGACCAACAGCGAAGCCGCCACCTCGACGGGACTGACATCGCCAAGACTCGAAGGCAGCGATTTCGTTTTTACCGATCAGAACGGCGGGCAGGTACGTGTGGATCTGTCGACACTGGACAGTTATCTCCGTCATGCCGACTACGACGGCAACAGCCTGACACTGACTATGTCTGACGGCCAGATTCATTCCATCGGTATGCACCATGACCACGATGCTGACTATATCGGTGATGCGCCCACCGATGGCCGACAATACACCCGCTACAACGGTGAGTGGACGGTGCTGGTCATACCGGACAATAACGACATTGTGATCAACGGCGGTTATTTCTAGGGACAGACCATGGCAAACGTCATCCGGATCAAGCGCAGCCAGATAACCGGCACCCCGGCCTCACTGGCGGAAGGGGAGCTGGCCTACTCGGAAGTCAGTGGTCACCTGTTTATCGGGGCCAGTAACGATACCATCCTGATCATCGGAGGAGTGACCGACCATAACAAACTGGCCGGTATTGAGACCAATGCCAACCACTACAGCTTACCCACCGCAACGGCGACGGATCTTGGCGGTATCAAGATTGGCGCAGGGCTGAATATTGATGGTGAGGGTGTGGTTTCGCTTGCCTCCGGTAGCAGCATTACGTCCGGCGAAGTGGATACCAGGATCAGCAACGCCATCAATAACCTGATAGCCGGTGCGCCAGCCGCACTGGATACGCTGAATGAGCTGGCCACTGCCCTGCAGGACAATGACAGCGAACTGGCGGCACTGACAACCGGACTGGATAACCGGCTGAATAAAAACCTCAACCTGTCGGACCTGACCGATATCAATGCTGCCCGCACCAGTCTCAACCTGGGGACACTGGCGTTACAAAATCACAATGCCGCCACCATTACCGGGGGCGGTATCTCCAATGTGTCGCTCACCAACTGCGATATGGACGGGGGCAGCTTTTAAATGGC
>NZ_BAABFL010000046.1:0-2257 GCF_039540975.1 Kistimonas scapharcae | reverse complement strand
TTCGTGCTGGACTACGGCCTGGAAGACCATATCCCGCAACAGGATCTGGATAACGCTGCCAACATGCAGGCGAACTTTGATCCTCGCGGCAATGCCGTGGAGCTGTTAAGCGAGGTCATTGCGCTGGGACGTGAACAGCGGGTCGCCTCCCTGGTACAGGACAAGGGCAACTATACCCACAAGGAAACACTGTCCGGCACTGACCAGTGGAGCCATGCCGACAGCAAGCCCATCATCCAGCTGGTTGATGCACTGGAGACACCGATCAAGCGCCCGAACCTGATGGTCATCAGTCGCAAGGCATCCGTCCAGCTGCGTCGTAACCCAAGCGTCGTGAAAGCCTTTCACGGCACCCTGGCCGACGATGGTCTGGTACCCATGGCGTTCGTCAAGGACCTGCTGGAGCTGGATGAAATTCTGGTCGGTGCAGCTTATTACAACAGTCAGCGACCCGGTCACGAGATGCAGCTGGAACGGGTCTGGGGAAATCACTGCTCGTTGATCTATCGCAACCCGAACGCCCAGCCGAGTAAAGGCGTCACCTTTGGCTTTACCGCCGAACATGGCGGCCGTGTGGCTGGTACTCGTCCCGATGGCAATATCGGCCTGCGTGGCGGTGAGGCCATTCGGGTCGGGGAATCGCTCAATGAGCTGATTGTCTGCCCTGATGTCGCCTACTTCATCGAAAACATTATCGCCTGAAGGAGCGTTGCATGAGCCAGTACAAAACCCTGCATCCGGTCAGGCACAACGGCACGCTCTATCCGGCAGAGGCCAATATCAAACTCACGGAAGCTGAGGCTGAAACGCTGCTTGTGTTGGGTGCTGTTGTTCCTGCCAGTGACAGCAGAAAAACCACCAGGCCCAAAACACCGGAGCAGTCTGACTGATGTACTGCACCTTGCAGGGCCTGATCGACCGGTTCGGGGAAACGGAGCTGTTAAAGCTGACCGACATAAACCGCACCGGTTTGATCGATACCGTTCGGGTGGAACGTACGCTGGACGACGCTGGTCAGGAGATCAACACCTATCTGGCGGCACGGTATGACACACCGATTGATCCAGCGCCGGATATCCTGGCCCGTCTCTGTGCGGATATTGCCCGTTATCGGCTCTATGAAAACCGGGTCACCGAAGATGTCCGCAACCGTTACAAGGATGCGGTGGCGATGCTTCGTGATCTTGCCTCCGGCAAGGCTACGTTGCCGAGTGCCGCAGACGAGCCTGCAGCACCGGTTGCCGGTATGGACGTCACCGTTACCCGCAGCCGGACTGACCGGGTGTTCACCATGAACACGTTTGAGAGCACGGCCACACCGATGCCGGTGACCAACAGCGAAGCCGCCACCTCGACGGGACTGACATCGCCGCGACTCGAAGGCAGCGATTTCGTTTTTACCGATCAGAACGGCGGGCAGGTACGTGTGGATCTGTCGACACTGGACAGTTATCTCANCCATCGGTATGCACCATGACCACGATGCTGACTATATCGGTGATGCGCCCACCGATGGCCGACAATACACCCGCTACAACGGTGAGTGGACGGTGCTGGTCATACCGGACAATAACGACATTGTGATCAACGGCGGTTATTTTTAGGGACAGACCATGGCAAACGTCATCCGGATCAAGCGCAGCCAGATAACCGGCACCCCGGCCTCACTGGCCGAAGGGGAGCTGGCCTACTCGGAAGTCAGTGGTCACCTGTTTATCGGGGCCAGTAACGATACCATCCTGATCATCGGAGGAGTGACCGACCATAACAAACTGGCCGGTATTGAGACCAATGCCAACCACTACAGCTTACCAACCGCAACGGCGACGGATCTTGGCGGTATCAAGATTGGCGCAGGGCTGAATATTGATGGTGAGGGTGTGGTTTCGCTTGCCTCCGGTAGCAGCATTACGTCCGGCGAAGTGGATACCAGGATCAGCAACGCTATCAATAACCTGATAGCCGGTGCGCCAGCCGCACTGGATACGCTGAATGAGCTGGCCACGGCCCTGCAGGACAATGACAGCGAACTGGCGGCACTGACAACCGGACTGGATAACCGGCTGAATAAAAACCTCAACCTGTCTGACCTGACCGATATCAATGCTGCCCGCACCAGTCTCAACCTGGGGACGCTGGCGTTACAAAATCACAATGCCGCCACCATTACCGGCGGCGGTATCTCCAATGTGTCGCTCACCAACTGCGATATGGACGGGGGCAGCTTTTAAATGGCGGGCCTTCGGCTACGACGGAG
>NZ_BAABFL010000045.1:0-1152 GCF_039540975.1 Kistimonas scapharcae | reverse complement strand
GCTTAATCCCGACAGATCTTCAGCTGATCAACTTAAGAAAGCGGCTTGAGTTGGGGCGACAACTATGTTGACAAACACCGCCTTCCTTTATGGCAATCTCCTTGATACTGGTTGCCGGACCGGTTTCCAACCGCCGCATCCATATGTGGGCGCATACAAGGGCGTCACGGAGCGCAGGTGACGGGTGTTCTTTCGGCGGTGTCAGGGGTTGGCCCGACGGGTCGGTAATGCAGGTCTGGTTACCCCTGCGATGTAGCCGGATAGGAATCCGGATTTCCAGCTTTTGCCCGTCCTCGCTGAGGGTGACAGTGTCAGGCCCCGTGACGGTTATTCTTTTCATGCGCGTTCCTCCGGCATTTGTGCGCCCAGTTCCATCAGGGCGGGTGTTTTAAACGTCATGGTAATGGTTTGATCTTCAAGCGTTATTTTGTCCAACAGCTGGTGGACCAGCAGGCGTTGTTCATTAGGGTAGAGCTCTGGCCAGAGGGCGCTGAGATCTGTCAGCGCCTCGCGGATGGTTGCTATCTGTTGGGTATCCGGTGTCGTATCAAGACACTGGGCCACCCGCGAGATCACTGACGGGGTTGCCAGCAGCTTTCCGACACGATCGATCACGGCCGCTTCTATTTCCTGCGCGGGTATTGGCGGCAGGGCCATGGACGCATAATTTTCCTTCACCCCCTTGCTGCTGACGTAGTAGCGATATTGCTTGCCCCGACGGCGAGTGCTGCTGGGAACCAACGCCAGCCCGTCAGGGCCGATAATGAGTCCCTGCAAAAACGCCGGTGAGTTCTTCCAGAACGACTGTTTGCGTCGTTGCTCTCCGTTGATATCGAAGACGGCTTGCACCCGGTTCCAGAGGTCTTCCCCGACAATGGCCTTGTGTTCCCCCGGATACCACTTGCCCCGTTTCTTGTCGCTGATTTCGCCGCGGTACAGGCGGTTTCTTAGCAGCCGGTAGAGGACCGCCCGGTTCCAGCGTTTGCCGCCCTGGGTCAACACACCGTCCCGATAGACGGCCTTGGTTCGAAGCCCCTGGCGGTTGGCCATACGACAGGTTTCCGATAGGGAGTGGTTTTCGGCGAACAGCTCAAACAGGAACCTGACCTGGTTGGCCTCGTCCTTGTTGATCACCAGTTTTCTGTTCTTGAC
>NZ_BAABFL010000044.1:0-609 GCF_039540975.1 Kistimonas scapharcae | reverse complement strand
CAAAAACTACGGAGAAACAGGTTATGCCCGTTTTCAAAATCCCGTACCGGACAGACGACTACGTGGTCGACCGGCACATTCTGAAAGACAAGCGCCTGAACGGCATTGAGATGTTTATCCTGTTGCACTGCCATGCCCAGGAGGCGGATTACAATCCCTCGATTGTTGAGCTGTCCGAGCTCAGCGGTTTCAAAATCACACCTCTCAAGCGGGCCATCAGGAATCTGGTGTCGTATGGCTACATCCGGCAGAAGGACACACTGGGTCCCTGCGGCAAGGTGCTGCACCGGGAACACCATATTTTTGAAAAGTGTCTGCCGGGGGGACCCGAGGGGGTTNTGAAATCGTTCATTCCGGTGGGGGCGTAAAAGATTACTTACCTGATAAGAACATCAAGGATGAAATTATAAATTCATCCTCTGATAGAAATAAATCAAAAACAAAAAGAACAGAAAAGAGAGAGATCACTGGAGAAGAATATATAAGACATTATTTGGCAGAAAATCCTCCTGTCAACCCCTCCAGGCAAAAAAAATCCAGGAAGACCGGTTTTCCCCGTGAGTTCATCGTCTCGGGCGACATGGATGCGTGGTACCACCGCCAACCGGG
>NZ_BAABFL010000043.1:0-6396 GCF_039540975.1 Kistimonas scapharcae | reverse complement strand
AGAAAGCAGAAGAAAGCTTCACGAAGCACAGCGTTTCTGGCTGAAGTCCTTGCGGGGCAAGGGGCTTCATGATCTTGCCGTGGCTTGGCGAGCCTTGATATTAATTGATATACCTCACGTGAGTGAATAACGGTTATTTTTAATTAATATACCGCAGGTGCGGTAAAACATCCGTAATATACGATATTACTCATTTGAGTCATAATAGCTGTTAGGCGACTAAAGGAGTACAGAGTGACATTTGAACATCCCATAAAAGGGAATCGACATCAATTTGTTATAAAGCAACATTTCCATACAGCTCACGCAATCGGAAAATTCTATGGCGATGATGAAAAAGTTGATGTACACATTGTAAAAACAGATCAAACTGAAAGAAAGCATAAGCGAGCAAGCATATTTTGCGCTAAAAGAAACTGGGATCAAAAAGCTGAAACTGGCATTTTGGCAGACATTGAGAATGCCTTTCACGAAGAAATAAATAACCTCAAACCTTTCAAATCTAGAAACCATCAAGCGATTTCTGATTACTTTCTTTTATGGCGAATTAGACACCATTTCCATATGTCTAGGATGGAAGACCAGGCTTTAATTGGTGTAACGGGCTCTGATTTAACAAAGGAGCAAGAAGAATTACTTGAAAGTAATGGTGTAATGTTTGTTCGTGAGAATGGTATAGTTCCGTCAAGATTTATGACTGGTATTCAAGTTCTCATGCAATTAGATCGCCAAAGAGCTGGAGTTGAGAATTTAAAATGGGGTTTATTAACTTCTTCAGATGGTGAATTTGCTGTTGCTGATTGCTACTATGACTTAACATTTATGCCTATATCACCGAAATTAGCATTATGCGCTGGTTATACCGATATAAGTATTGATAGGCAAAGTGTCGCAAATGCGAATATGCAAAGCATTGCAAAAGCTACTGAGTTCTACTTTGCAAGAAATTTAGATTTGTGTCCCGTCGCCTAATCGGATAGCCGAGGGTCTCTAACCCTCAGCCCCACCCGGCATACGGGTCTGCACCGGGCGTTTATCCTGAATGGTGGAGCCTGATCCAGCCATTGCGCAAAGCGCACAACAGGATCGGGTCTTGAATCTTGATGAAATTAATAATATCAATTGAAGAGGAAGGAGTCGGCCCTCAATTTTTTTGATTATTGCTACCATTCTGTTGAATCCCTGAGTGATTTGATTATTGGTAATGGAAAAATGAAAACAGACAAAAATATTCAAACCCTCCATGCATAAACTCTGCATTGTCGTATTAGTGAGACTGTGTTGTTAGCCGAATCAACAATAAACACCACGCATTGAAACAATACGCCAAAAACAGTGTCAGTAGAGGAATGGAATACTGAATAAATTGAAACAGGAGAGCAGTCTTGATAACTAACCAACCGCAACCTTTTCCATCACCGAAAAAAACCAACCTCTCACAGGCAAGCCAAGCCGAAAGTCATCCCAAAACGGACTGGACTTACTTTAAACAGTGTATAATAAAGTGCCCAAACCCTGTTTTTTATCTTTTCAAAGACTGGCCACTGAAACTTGTCAGTGTCCTTGCCATTTTTGGCCGGTCAGTTGCAGCAATGCCTGGTCATCTCTCACGTGACTTATCAGCATCGAACCCGTCAACTGATCTGCTTCCTTCCTCAGCCCTCTGCCCCAACACCTTGAATTTTCAGCCTGCCTGGCTGGATGACGATGATTTTGAAGACGATGATTGGGGAGAGTTCGATGACGAGTCACTTGAATTCTATGACGAGGTACACGAAGTCGATGATGGGGCATTCGAATTTGATGAAGAACCAGCGCTGACTCACCCCATCAAAGCGTCATCGGCCAGAGTCAATAATGAAATGCTGTTGGAACGCAACCGACGCCAGACTACATCAACCCGATGGCAATCAGTCCCTGTGCAGATGGATCCCAGACTGCATCGGTACAACAATTCAGAAACCACCCTTGATCATAATTACATTCGTGTCGGAGCCAAAAAAGCGAATCTATTACAGGAACGGAAATCGCCCCAAAAAGGCTCCGTGTATAAAATCAAAATTGGTGACTATCGTGATAACTTGTTGCGCAAAGTGGCCAATGCAACATGCCCACCCACCAGCCCAGGACACAGCGATCAATGTAAAGGCCGGGTTGAGCTTACGAGTTGCTTCAAAACAGTAAATGATACAGTGCTGCCTCCTGCACTGCATGCACTTAAAATGGTATCAAGAACCTTCATTCATGACTGCAGCCAGGCAATCCCTTATGGCAGCCGTTTTGCCATGGCTATGGACGTTGATTTCCAGCTCATAGGTCCAGGAATCTTTGTTCAGCTGCATGGATTGCCAGATCATTTTACCTATGCTTATCCGAATACGACACAGATCTATCCATTACCACTGAACGTGGATCACAGCATCTATCAAGCACTCAGCATGCATAGTGCACAATTTGAGAAAGATGGCTATCCGCCGTTCACCCTGGCATTGAAACAGGAAGGCGGACGCAACTACGTTGTAGCAAAAGTTCGCTCAATGTATGCGCCATACATTCATAAAAGCATGCGATGCAACAGCAAATTCGATCTGACAACACTGAACCAGGCCAAATGCTGCCAGAGAAATGTCCAGGACATCAGTTATGTTTATGCTGGCGAGGTCGGTCGTGATTTCAACTCTACCGGTTGGAACAGGTTGGCCTTTGAACTATTGAGTAGCCGCTACAATGAGACCCAGCCAACAGCAGGGCATGTGCGTATCTGGGTTAACGGAAACATGACCACCAATACCAACGTTTTTCTGGGGCGTAATGATGCGCCTGAACGTGGCGGTGGCGGCATGTACTATAAATTCGGTATTTACCGGACGAATTCAGAAAAACCAATCACCTTGCAATTCAGAAATGTCAGAACCGGCCATGATATCCGTGATGTGGATGCAGGGCTGGCCGTTACACAGCCGCCCGTCAACGTACGGGATACCTGCTACCCTTTAAGCAACCCATCAACGACGATTGCTGCACCCAATACAACCGCTTCGACGACAACCTCCTCGACCACTACATCATTGATGATGAACACAACAGCAATAGGTGTCACAGCCCCCAATTACACAGCGTCACAGACGTCACCAGTGACTGCATCGCCGGTTGTGAATATCAACAATACAACTGTGACAATTCCCGGAAATACGACGACATCACTGCTTAATGCTAACAGGACATCTCTCACTACCGATGCCATGACTACACCGCAAGATGGAAGAAACGCGACTCACATTAACGATTGCAGTGATGATACCTTTAAATACCTGTTCATTGGTAGTGTCATACTGAATGTTACTCTCATAACAACCTTCACAGGACTGCTATGTGTACAGAGAAGATCAAAAGCGCAAATACCAAAGTTATCACACGGAAGCGCACGGCAAACGACCATGATAGAGGAAAATGAAACAGAGCTGCGTTTCTTAGCCAGCACTACCTGAAAACCAGACTCAACTCATTCATTCACATAGGGCAAAGAAATACCAAGCAAACTGATTCAGGATGGTGGTTTCCAGGCCACTCTCTTATAAGGAGACTGTAAGGAGCAACGGGTCGGGTCTTGAATTTTGATATTGTTACCCGATGTGTGACTTTCACGCTGAGATAAGCCCTTCTAACTGCGTGGGGTCTTTTCCAGCCTGAAAGTCACACATCGGGTTATTGTTTTAAATTTCCTAATTACCACTGTAACTCAGCCAGTTTGAGGAGCCTTGCTGGCATGGGGCAAGTTCACGCAGCCATGTAACCCAGCCTTGATACCATTGCCTTCAAATCAAAGCGTCGGTTAAATCGATAACAGTATTCTGCCAGGTATCGTGGCAGATGCCTGGGATTATTATTGTGGTAACTGCCTCTCAGGGAGTTTTTGACGTTCCCGGTCATGGTGTTGACCCACGTAAACAACTCATTAGCCATCGATTCATGACCACCTCCTGTCACTACTGCAGTATGTGGATGTCCAGCGTCGACTATTCACGTGAATGCGCCGAGTCCATCACTGACCACACAGCAGGTATGATCTCCGAGATGTCTTTTCGCCCAGAGCGCCAACTCCTTTTTACGGAAACTGGTGACCATACTAAAGCGCATATACAGCGGGAAGTTTTCTTCGTTGGTTTGCACGGCAGCAACAAAGGGGTGTTTGTTTGCAGAGCCTCTTCCCAGTTTGCCTCCATGTTTCCCCCCCCAGTAGACATCATCCAGCTGCACATATCCCTGCAGAGGGCGGCTGTAATCCCGCTCTTTCATGACTTGCATGAGCTTGTGTTTCAGGCGCCACGCGGCGTTATAAGAAACGCCAACCAAGATGTCTCGAAAGCTCCAGGGCTGATATGCCATTCTTGGTTTGGGTCATTAAAAACATGCCCAGAAACCAGGTGGTGAAGGGCAACTTGTTGGCTTCCAGGATGGTACCGCTGGTTAGTGATGTTTGATGGCGACAACGATTACATTGGTAAAGTTCACAGGTTTTCAGGGTGCAATACTCTCGGCAACAACACAGAGGGCATTCAAACCCATTCGGCCAGCGCCATTTGAAAAACTAATCGCGACATTGCTCTTCCTAACCGTATTGTTTAAAGAACTCCACAAGACTCATGCCTTTCTGAAACTGAATTTTGTTCCTGGGCATGACACGTCTCCTAACTCAAGGAAAACCAGTGTCGTAAGTTTAGACGGGAGAATGGCTTATGTTAGGTGGTAATCAGGAAAGGAATTGTTGTTAACCTAATATGCTTATGCCCAGTCATGCACTTCAATCTGCTCTACACTTCTCACGCTTTCACGCCCCCAGAGGTACAAAAAACCGTCATGGCCAAACTCAACACCGCCCAGAAACGTCGCCAGAAAGAACTGAAGCGACGCAAGAAAAAACAATTGCAGGCACAAAAGCAGAAAAAGCACTCACCCGTAGCGCCTGACTTAAGCGGGCTGCCCAAATTGTCAGAGACACTCCTGGAGTTTGCCGGTGGACTGCTGGATATCCCAAATGCCTCCAGGGACTATATCGAAAGCACCATTGGTATGGTGAGTATGTGCTGGAACATCGGCATCATGGAGAAAGAGCAAGGCTTGAAAATGCGTCAGAAGCTTACGAATATGCTGCGCGACGACACGATGGATGATAGTCAGGAGGATGTCGAAAGCCAGTTTGATGCGTTCATCATGGCAAGACGCCTTCTCTACCGGAATGATCCTCGTTTCATTGTCGATTACAGCGTGACATGGGATTATAAGGATGATTTACACCTCCAGATTGCCAGCACCATTCTACCTGAAGACAGCCGATTCTCATTTGATGAAGACGATCTGAGCTGCGGGCTTTCGGCTTCTACCCAAAAAACTCTCACCGCGCTATCCACGCCACTGACAGATGAACAACGTTGTATTGTTAAATGGATTGATGAAGGTTATGAACTACATGATATAAAGGATAAACCGTCTGAAGGAGCGGCCTGCGACCTCTGGCTTAAAGCCTGGAGCCATGTGAAGGAACTCTACAAAGATACCGCATCAATTGATGAGATACGGCCATTAGACGGACTGTTCCTGTCCAATTGGTGTTCAGATGTTGAGATGTACCTGCATAACGCGGGGGTGGATAATCCGGACTACTTCAACAAACGCATTGTTTTTTGCCGCGAGTTTTGCGAACACTTCCCTTCATCACATCCTCAGACACTCCATAATATGCGCCGGGCTGAAGCTGAAACACTCTTTTTCATCGGCCAGCATGAACAAGGGGAAGCCGCATTTGAAGCACTGGTCAATGACTACCCGGATACTGCCTGGGGCTATATCGGCTGGGGGGATATCTACAGCATGGGCACACTCGGCTCCGTTTCATTGCCTACCGATATTGACCGGGCACGGGCATTGTACCGAATTGCTATAGAGCGCCAGCTGGAGGATGCCGAGGATGCCGAGCAACGTCTTAAGGATCTGGAGCGGCATGACGCCCCTCTGACACTGGACGCCTGAGAAGCATCGGGTTTGCACCATCAACAGGCTTGTCTTCACGCAATGGCAAGCCTTAATGAAACGCTGCCGTTATAGACAGTTGGAATAAGATTACTCAAATTGAACACTATGTGCTTGCCCAGATCGCATCAGAGCCTCAAGAGATGCAACTTATCATCAAAAGGCTGATCAAAAGAAGAAGACATCCGCTTCGGACCCGGGAGCCGTTGGGAATCACCAGACCAGGGAAGACAACGGACAGATCATCTTTGGTTGTGAGGCGCGTCTGAATATCGGCAATGTTCCGGCAACAGGGGCTATGCATTAGTAGAAAAGGCTTTTCCGCCCACAGGATACGCTGAACAGGCCCTTCAGCCTATCCTGTGAGGA
>NZ_BAABFL010000042.1:0-3347 GCF_039540975.1 Kistimonas scapharcae | reverse complement strand
AGAAAGCAGAAGAAAGCTTCACGAAGCACAGCGTTTCTGGCTGAAGTCCTTGCGGGGCAAGGGGCTTCATGATCTTGCCGTGAGCAGAGGTATGAAAGCTTTCTCAAACATCCGGTTTCGCATGCTGATCGTTGTGGTGGCTGGGTTGACCCTGCTCGGCTTTGCTGCCAATGAGGCCAGAAAACTAGTACAGGCCGGCGCGTACAATAACCAGACAGAAGCCTACCTGGATTTCTGGCGGGAGAAGCAGGCAAAGCAACCCGATGAATTCTCGCTGCTCTCAAAGGATTACGAGGTTGCCCTGAATGGTGCAAGGCGGGCAATAGAATTACTGCCTGATGCGCCGGAACAGTGGGTGCTGAAAGCCCGTGTGCTGGACTGGGGGCAGCAGTATGGCCTGATGGATACAACAGACGGCAAGACCCCGCTACTCGGTGCCTGGCGGGACGCCATTGCTCTCCGCCCTGCGTGGCCTTATGCCTGGTCTGACTATGCCATGGCCATGGCGCAGCAGTCACAGATCAATCAGGATTTTGAAAAGGCGCTTCTGGAGGCGGATCGGCTCGGCCCTTGGGAGGAGCGGGTGCTGGAAAACAGTGCCACGCTGGGCCTGCATTACCCTAACTGGCTCAGCGAAAAAACACAGGAAACCCTCAATCACAGTCTGCAGCGGTTGGCCGAACGTTACTCGCACAAGGCGCTGGCCATTTCACGTCGCTATGGTCAGGAAGGCCGGTTATGCCAATGGCTGGCGCATCCGGAACGGGTGCGGGAATGTCAGTGAATAAACTAGCGGCTGGTTCCTTGTATTTGCGACGTTGTATGAATGGAAGTATTGATCCAGCGAAGTGTCACAATAATGTCCGCTAAGTGAATCAATATGGACTCTCAGCGCAAATTGTAGTCGCTCGAAAGCAATTCATATGTTGCTTTTCGTGTGATTTAATACGACNCCTGGCATCAGTGATCACATCTATCTTGCTGAATTATGTTAGGGCCGACAGGCGGCCCCGGCATCAGTCCATGTAACTGAAATCCTACAGTGACACCAGTTCCCTGATGGCGTCATCCGAGAGCTCGGACAGCCATTGCTCGCCACTGGCGACCGTCAGGTCTGCCAGTTCTTTCTTACTCTGGATCATGGCGTCGATTTTCTCCTCAAAGGTGTTCTCGGTAATCAGCCTGTGTACCTGAACATTTCTCTTCTGGCCGATACGGTAGGCCCGGTCGGTGGCCTGGGTGATGACTAACAAGTATTGCGACGCACTGCCGCTGTACCGTCAGGAATTCATCCTCAAGCGCATTGGCGCGGAGATCAGCCGTGCGACACTGGCGGCGTGGATGATCCGGTGCGCCGAACTGCTGGAACCCATTTACCAGGCCTTGCACAAACTGCTGGTCGAACAGTCACAGCTCCATGCCGATGAAACGACGAACCAGGTGCTGAAAGAGCCGGGGCGTGCGCCACAGTCGAATTCCTTTATGTGGGTCTACCGCACGGCGGAAACCCTGGATAAAGCCATTATCCTCTACGACTATCAGACCGGAAGGGGTCACCAGCATCCCGAAAGCTTCCTCTCCGGCTTCAGCGGCTACCTGCACTGCGATGGTCATTCAGCTTATAAAACCCTGAGTAACAGAAACCCCGGCATTCGGTTAGTGGGGTGTATGGCCCATGTGCGCCGCAAGTTTGCTGAGGTGGTCAAGGCCACGCCAAAGGGCGAAAAGCCCACCCGTGCAAGACAAGCGCTTAAGATGATCCAGCGTCTCTACGGCATCGAACGGGACATTAAGGACAAGCCCCCCAGTGAACGCTACCGGGTGCGGCAGACGGAAAGCAGTCCCATCATGGAGGAGATGAAAACCTGGCTGGACCGGCTGCAACCGATCGTTCCCCCAAAATCCCTGCTGGGCAAGGCGATCACCTATGCCCTGAACCAGTGGTCCTGTGTCGTCCGTTACCTGGAGGACGGCCTGCTGGCCATTGATAACAATGCCGCCGAACGGGCGATCAAACCCGTGGTGGTCGGCAGGAAAAACTGGCTCTTTGCCCACAGCGTCAAGGGAGCCAACGCCAGCGCCATCCTCTACAGCCTGATTGAGACGGCAAAGGCTAACGGACTGGAACCCTATGCCTGGCTGCGTTATGTGCTGACGGAAATACCCAGGCTAGATAAGGGTGCCTGTATTGAACATCTGCTGCCGTTGAAAAAGCCTGATTAATTGAAACCTGAACACATCACCAGGCCCGTAGCCAGGCATTGTCATGGTTAGAGTGAAAGCTGCGTCATTGACTCAACCAGGACATGCCAATCTTGGGTTTGTTCAGTCGCGGGTTGTCTAACCTCATCGATCTTTTCTACCGGAATCTCCTGATATATGCGTTTAACAGCAGTGTCTGACTCATTCAGGCTCTGAAGGCAAGATTGCACCAGAAAACGTTTAAGGCAGGTAGCGCCATCGGGGAACCGCTGATTACCCATGAGGGTGTAATGGTATGGGCCTTGAACTTCCACGAAGTACTCAATGGTTTTTCCATCGACCGTCTCCTTTCGCCAGATATCGACCGGTGGCAGCTTCAACCCTTTATATTCAAGCGAGTATTCACGCTGGAATTCACCATCAGCTGCACCTTGTTTGAACAGCTGTTCAGCCCGCCGTTGAGTCTGTGAGGAAGTAGTGTCCGTAAAATCCGGTTTCAGGGAGGCAGGCATTTCATACTCTAACTGATCGGATAGTCCCAACTCATGGAAAAGTAGCACTACGCAACCTGCCTGGAATAACTGGTTTCTCTCTCGAACATCATCCGGGGGATTGCTGATACAGTGCAACCGTTGAACCAAAACATGAACAGCCTGTAAAGTCACTTCAAGTTCCTGGTCAGTTGGTTTGTTCTCAATATCTCTTGTATAAGGCTCACAGATAGAGACCGCCATAGCCCAGACAAAATTATGCTGTTCTTGATCTGGCCATTCGCTTATCTCCATGGATGAGAACCCCGTATCCAAAAAATCACGTTGATATTGTATACACCCCATTGAGGCCAGCCCCCAGACGGTATTGCTGATCTCCTGCGGCTTGAAGGCGTTGACGTCGGCGTTGGCCACGGCCAGAAGCAGTTGTTTGAGGGCGTCCTTGTTGTCGAGGGTCTCACCGGCCTCGCGCAGTTTCGCCAGCCCCCAGACGGTATTGCTGATTGGCTGGGGTTCCGTGAACTGACCGGCTTTTTTGGCCACGGCCAGAAGCAGTTGTTTGAGGGCGTCATTGTTGTCGAGGGTCTCACCGGCCTCGCGCAGTTTCGCCAGCCCCCAGACGGTATTGCTGATCTCCTGCGGCTTGAAGGCGTT
>NZ_BAABFL010000041.1:0-836 GCF_039540975.1 Kistimonas scapharcae | reverse complement strand
ATTTTGCCTGAAGAGCACAGGGGACGCTCTCTTCATTCAATTTAGCCTTACTTCTTCAGATCGTTAAGCGGGAGTTAAGGGCATTATGATTGGCGATCAACTGGGGCCGGTATATGGTAGTGTGGCATTTCTGGTTGATCTCTGTCGGGAACTGGTGGCACTTTTATTGATCCCTTTTGTTATTCGCCGTAATGCGCCGATGGCAATTGGATATGGTGGTGCAACTTCAATGGATTACACCTTGCCCGTTATTGAAAGAACGGGGGGGGTTCACTGTGTACCGGTTGCTGTTGCCAGTGGCTTTATTTTGAGTTTATCGGCTCCGCTGTTGATACCGGTGTTTCTTGGAGTCGCTTAAACGATTCCGGCCGTTAAAGGACAGGCCTTTTTGGCTAAAGGAAGGCTTGTCCGCGTTGAACAATAAATGATGTAAGTTGCCTATTGATATCTCCGGATGTCTCTATATAATTCCCCTCCGTTGTCTGCGACGCAGGCTTCTAACCACCGCTTATGCAGTGGTTGACAGCGAAAGCAAATGCTGTAGAATGCGCCGCCTGTCAACGAGCTTCGCTCTCCGGTTTCGCCGGGTGAAACAAGCGCTTGACACTGAAGTCCGCCACTGTAGAATGGCGGCCTCGCTGAAACGGACAAGGTTCTCGGAACGCAGTCTGAATCATTTTCAGCGATAAGCTCTTTAACAAATTATCAAGCAATTCGTGTGGGCGCTTGCTCGGATGAGAAAAGTTATTTCTCCGGAAATAACCAAAGATTTTCATCATGAGTAAGCACCACTTGTTAATTCATTACGATTGATAGGTAGTTCTTGCGAACTGATG
>NZ_BAABFL010000040.1:0-1269 GCF_039540975.1 Kistimonas scapharcae | reverse complement strand
GCGCCTTGAAGGCATCGACGATTTTTTCCTGCTGTGTTTTTGCCATGTGGAACTCCTCCCTGTGTGGCCAGAATGCCGGGAATACGTGGGCTGCAGGGCAGTGGGTACGCTATTCCCGCCGGTCATCACACATTAGACGGTGTGGAGCGACAGGCAAGTCGAAAACCACAGCCTGACAGCAGGCGTGTCTGGGTAGATAGCCTGCTGTATCAAATGGAGGATAAGTCAAGGCTGGCGCTGTTCCCCTGGGGGATGGCTTTCGTAAAAATCCAACCTGGCCCGAAGCACCTGATGGTACTGTTCGGTCAGGCTGGCGATGGCCTCATCCTGTTCGGTACAGAGCGGCTCGTCGTTGGAGGCGAACATGTGGGCGTTGAAATGGGCAGCAGCCGTCAGAATGGCTTTGCTTAGGGTTGATAGGGCGATTTCACTGGTGTCAGCGTAGCGGTAGGTGATGGCGAGCAGGTGGTTTACGATAGCGAAGAATTCCTCATCAGTCAGCGGTTTCATGATCACTCCTCCCTGTAGGAATAGCTTGAGAGATGCCTGCTGCAGCCTTTTTTTGCCGATCGAATGTCGGCTGATGTTGGTCAATGAAAGAGCTACGACTGCAGCAGGCATCATCATGTTATCCCTTATGGAAGGGGTGTTTACTGTCATTGCAGGTAGAGCGGCTAACTAACTGAACACTCATGATATGACGTTTNAGGTCACCGCTGAAATGCTGCGACAGTCGGCCATCAGCCTTCTTGCCCAGCGAGAGTACACCCGTAAAACCCTCGACAGGAAGCTGCAGCTGGTCAGTGATGATGAGCAGCTGGTCAGCGCGGTACTGGATCAGCTTGAGGAAGAACGCTTGCTGAGCAATGACCGGTTTGTCGAAAACTTTATCCGCAGCAGGATTGGCCGTGGGCATGGGCCGGTCAGGATCAGTCAGGAATTAAGACAGAAGGGCGTGGACTCGGAAACTGTCAGTCTGGCGCTGGAGGAGGCGGAGGTGGACTGGTTTGAACGGGCAGAGGCGGTTCGGCTACGTAAATTTGGTGACGGACAGCCAGCGGATGCCAGGGAAAAGGCCAAACAGATGCGTTTTCTTCAGTACCGAGGATTTCCAGCCGGGATTGTTTCGGAGTTGTTTTGACTGAGGGGGGGTGGATGTTCTGTCACCAAATACAAAACCCGCCGATAAGGGCGGGTTTGACTGCTGACCATAACGCCGGTCGGCGACGCGATCACCCGTCGGTACGAGCTTAAAGGTGTGATCAGGCT
>NZ_BAABFL010000039.1:0-2915 GCF_039540975.1 Kistimonas scapharcae | reverse complement strand
TGATCACCGGTAGACAATACGCCGGTCATGGCTCTTTTCAGGGCATAAAAACCGGTGCCGGCCAGCAGCAAATTTCGGAAAGAGCGGGCAAGACGAGAAAACTGGTTTTCGGTGTTTCGGCTTTCATCCCCCATTCCGCGCAACTGGCGGGTGACCTTCGCCAGCGTCCCTTTGGCGAGGTCTTTGGCGCGAATGATGATGTTCATTACGCTCTGAGTAATTCTTGCCATCTGGTGTGATCCTATTTGTTATGAATCAGTCCCAAAAATCACTCAATGCTTCATTACAAAATCTTGAAATTACCGTTTTTCATATATTGGACGTAGCTCTGGTTGACCGGGATGATGCTTTCGTATGTGCAAATGACAGTTACCATTCTGTTTAAATCTCTCATCACAGGCTGGACATTTATACGGTTTTTCACCTGTATGTTGTCTCAAATGCACTTGATATGAATTCTTTTTTAATGTTTTCGGGCAATGCGGACATTGTATTCTTTGTGATTGACTTGGGGTTTGGGCTTGTGGATCTTGTCGTAAATGTCCTGATGGGCCTGGAAGGTCAACATCTGGTGATTCTGGTTGTGTAGCTATTGATTGTCTACCCTGTGCATGTGCTATTGATATTGCCCTTGCCTGAGTTGTGATCGTAGCCGTTGTGGTTTGTGTACTTGTAGCTTGCATCATTTGAGACAGGGAACGGGCTACTTCATCGGATTGTCCTTTGTCATAACCGGCTTGATATCCTTGAAAATAACCAGCTTGAAAAGATTGATCTAATTCACTTCGAGTGAAATACAAACGTTGAGGGATTGGGGCAAATGGCAATCCTGCTCCGCCGGGTTGATTACTTTGCATAGTGTTTTCCTTCTAAGAAATGATGAATTACTGTTTTACAGACAGACAGACAGACAGACAGACAGCAGGTTCCCGTGTTGTTGATCTGGATGACACCTCTGTCAGTCATTGGCGTTTTGCTTTATGACTCAAACTGCCTGCACCACCTTCATAAACCGGCTGATCCCTGCACCGGTGATGGTATTGTCGGACAGGACTTCAAACTCCATTGTCGCCTCGGCAAACTCATCGCCAATAAACGGCAGGCCCTGCACAGGCGAGAACTTGATGCGGTGCAGGGTGATGGCCACCGCTTTGCCGGATTGCGCTTCATTGAGGCCGTCGAAGAACAGGGTGAACTCCTGTCCAGCTTCGACCAATGCCTGCAGGATTTCCTGCGGAGCCTTGTCATAGGTGGCATGAACACCATTATTGCTGATAGTGCCAGAGCCGATCACCGTGATGCCGTTGGGGGTGATGTCGTAATCCACACCTTCTGCCAGCGCCGTGCTGTTGACTGCATCGGTAACGGTGATAGTGGTGGTATCCGGCACAAAGGCAAACGGCAGCAGTTCGCCATCAGCGCCGGTGGCAGCGATCAGCTCATCGGTGACTGTATTGCCACCGGCTTCTGTGGTTACTGCACCGCGCAGACCAAGGGCCAGATTGTCAGCGGTAATATCCAGTACGGTCAGCGAGCCTGTCACATTATCAATACGCGACACCACGTTGGTATTGCCGCCGCCGGGACTGGTGTAATCCTTTTGCTCCTTTTTCTCCTCTTCAAAGGAGATTTCCAGCGCCGAGCAGTTACCCACAGGTATCAGCCCGGTGCTGCCGCCGCGACGCTTCAGGTAGATGGTGCCCTTGCCCATGTATGAACGGTCGGTTTGCGCCATGATCAGTTCCCTTGATTGGTGACAGTTTGCTCCCAGGACACGCCCCACATGGCGATCCCCCGGTTATCGATCTCGCCGCTGTAGAGGTTCTCGGCAGTGATGGTTTTCGGGTCGATGCTGCGAAGATAGGTTGTGTCGAACCGGTTATAGGGCAGCAGGCCGATAATATGCTCGACGATCTCCAGCGCACTTTTGTGACGGTCTACACCGCCGCTGTCGCCGCAGATGATATAGGCTGCCATCAGCAACCGGGCCTGGTGGATGCCCTGCCCGGTGATGGTCAGTCCCGGTGCGGTCTCGATGGCTATCCTGACCGCTTTGTTAGAGAGCAGCATCCGTTCCAGCTCGGCCTCGGTAAAGCGGCCCGGGTGGCTGTCCACATCACTGACCAGTACGGACAGCTGGTCGGCAAACCAGTGTGTGATAGCGGTCAGCGCATCGTTAAGCATTGCGCCGCCCCCTTGTGATATCCCGCAGCCATTGGGTCATGGCATCGTGAATCAGGTTAATCTGTCGTTCTTCAATACCGATAAAGGGACGGGCCGGAATCGTGACCTGATGAGCAAAGGCTGTCCCGCCACGCCCATCAGGAAAGGCCAGTACTTGCTTTTTCACCGGTTTGATCACCGCGCCGAACTGATGCACACGTGCGTATTTCACATTGGTGCCGATCACCACCTGATCATCATCGGCTTCAAAGTGGATACTGTTTCGCAGTCGTCCGGTATCGCTCAGGATACGGCCTTGACGAAGCTTTAGTGGTTCCCAGGGTTCACCATCCGGCGACTGCTGACGCCTGAAGTTCATGCCGGTGTCGGTTTTCATCACCCGGCCCAGACGGGTAAACAGGGTGCGCCTGCGTTGGTACCGCATGACGGTATCCATCAGGCTTTGTATCTGTTGGGTGGCGTCCTTGAGCGACAGCATGTCAGGCCATCCCGTAGATTTTCACCATGCCGCCGGCAAACGGGGCATGGGTGGTCACCAGTTTCAGCTGGCTGATACCCGTGGTCTTTTTCACCACGCCATGAACCAGGGTGGCTTCCTGATTACCACTGTTATCCTGGTGGATAGTCTGGGCTGCTAACCGGGTGTAGTTCGGGGCGGCAGGTTCGTAGACCGTGATATCAGTGCATAGCACACCGCTTTTGGAAAGCGCATTACTGGTGAACTTGATCTT
>NZ_BAABFL010000038.1:0-2341 GCF_039540975.1 Kistimonas scapharcae | reverse complement strand
TCGCAGGGGATGAATCACATGGATAACCACACCCCAGACATCCAGCGTGGCGTCGCCGTCCAGGGCAATAGGTGAATAGTCGGGGTTTTCGGAGTGGAGCGCCACACGGCCATGCCTTCGGTACAACCGCTTGACCAGCAGTTCACCGTCCAGCAAGGCTATGATGATATCGCCGTCCCGGGCGGTCAGGGCACGATCGATGATCAGCAGGTCGCCGTCATGGATACCGGCTCCCAGCATGGAGTCCCCCTGCGCCCGGGCAAAAAAGGTGGCCGCCGGATGCTCAACCAGCAGCTGGTCCAGAGAAAGACGGTCTTCCAGGTAATCCGCCGCCGGGCTGGGAAACCCGCAGGCCGCCGGGCAGGCATAATAGGGGTGTTTGGCTGAGGTGGCCGCTACCTTGACCAGAGGTGGCTTCATTGTCGAAAGCATCCATACCTGTATTTATATCCAGTATAGTTATCTGGCGGGATGATTCTGTCAATACGGGCCATTGCCGTTTGTGGGTTGACCGAGGCACCCAAGTACCGGAATACTGCTCCCCCAAGGAAGCAACATGATGGAGAGGAATCCCCGGTGTCCCTAACAGTCTGTGATGAGTGCAATCATGTCATATCCACGAAGGCAGAATTCTGTTTAGGCTGTGGCAACCCGATCCGGGGTGACCGGGAACGAAAAAAGCCCGATGGCTGAAATGGCAGATGCTGATGGCCTCATTCGGGTTATCCGTTGGCGTTGTCTCCTGTGTCCATCATGTTTCATCTGCCATGCCGGCAATGAATGAAAGCACGACCAACTATCCCGCCGGGTTGTCATTCCTTTTCCTGGGGTGGTTTATCGTTTCGAGATTCCGGCTCTGGCTGCTTGGCCGACGTTGATAAAACCGGCCAGGCTCGCTTAACTAAAGAATGAAACGTGGGCCATCTGGAAACTGCAAACAGGTGGACAGTCCCGGCGGGCGGTGGGCTGATCATGAAAAACACCCGCAACGCGAGCCTGATCACACCTTTAAGCTCGTACCGACGGGTGATCGCGTCGCCGACCGGCGTTATGGTCAGCAGTCAAACCCGCCCTTAACGGCGGGTTTTGTTTTGGCTGACAGAACATCCCACCCTCTGTCAAAACAACTCCGAAACAATCCCGGCGGGAAATCCCCGGTACTGAAGAAAACGCATCTGTTTGGCTTTCTCCCTGGCATCCGCCGGCTGCCCATCACCAAATTTACGTAGCCGAACCGCCTCTGCCCGTTCAAACCAGTCCACCTCCGCCTCCTCAAGTGCCAGACTGACGGTTTCCGAGTCCACGCCCTTCTGTCTTAACTCCTGACGGATCCTGACCGGCCCATGCCCACGGCCAATCCTGCTGCGGATAAAGTTTTCGACAAACCGGTCATTGCTCAGCAAGCGTTCTTCCTCGAGCTGATCCAGTACCGCGCTGACCAGCTGCTCATCATCACTGACCAGCTGCAGCTTCCTGTCGAGGGTTTTACGGGTGTACTCACGCTGGGCAAGAAGGCTGATGGCCGACTGTCGCAGCATTTCAGCGGTGACCTGTTTCATGGAATGTGCAACTCCGGAATCGTGTGGGGAAGGCTAACTTAGCAGATATCGGGTTATAACAACCGTCTGTTTTTTTAAACGTCATATCATGAGTGTTCAGTTAGTTAGCCGCTCTACCTGCAATGACAGTAAACACGCCTTCCATAATGGATAACATTGATGATGCCTGCTGCAGTCGCAGCTTTTTAAATGGTCAACATCAGCCGACATTCGATCGGCAAAAAAGGCTGCAGCAGGCATCTCTCAAGCTATTCCTACAGGGAGGAGTGATCATGAAGCCGCTGACTGACGAGGAATTCTTCGCTATCGTAAACCACCTGCTCGCCATCACCTACCGCTACGCTGACACCAGTGAAATCGCCCTTTCAACCTTGGGCAAAGCCATTCTGACGGCCGCTGCCCATTTCAACGCCCACATGGTCGCCTCGAACGACGAGCCGTCTTGTACCGAACAGGATGAGGCCATCGCCAGCCTGACCGAACAGTACCATCAGGTGCTTCGGGCCAGGCTGGATTTTTACGAAAGCCATCCCCCAGGGGAGCAGCGCCAGCCTTGACTTATCCCCCATCCGATACAGCAGGCTATCAATCCAGATACCCCTGCTGTCAGGCTGTGGTTTTCGACTTGCCTGTCGCGACACACCGTCTAATGTGTGATGACCGGCGGGAATAGCGTACCCACTGCCTTGCAGCCCACGCATTCCCGGCATTCTGGCCACACAGGGAGGAGTTCCACATGGCAAAAACACAGCAGGAAAAAATCGTCGATGCCTTCAAGGCGC
>NZ_BAABFL010000037.1:0-11455 GCF_039540975.1 Kistimonas scapharcae | reverse complement strand
AACGGCCTTTTGTTTGCCTTGGTGTGCCTGAGTCTGTCTCAGTATTCAAGGCTTTGTTGGTGGAGGCGGCGGGAATTGAACCCCCATCGATATAAGTCTAGGTTGCGGATTAATTGTTGATTTTTAATAATTAGAGGCTATAAAGAGGCTTTTAATCATTAGCAAGTAAATTCCAGATCTAAGTTTTCTCAGCGCATCAATCCACGCCCTGCGGTCTGTAGACGATAAGATATGAGATTTTTTGTTGACGTGTACTTATTAATTGTCATCATTTTTGGCAAAAATTGTTATAAGCAATTTCTAGGGTTTTATTGTCTACTATTAGTATGCTTATTGGATTAGGAGTAGGCTATGGAAAGCGTAAGTTTAAATAATTGTATTGTGTTTGTTAATAATGTAATAAAGTCTGATTCATCGGAGGATTCCTGTTTCAGTGGAAGGAGTGTTAATGTTGCTGAACGTGTGGAGGAAGAATTAATACTGCCGATGCCCTATTACTGGAATGAGAGTTATTCTAAGGATGGTGAAATAGATAAGCGTTATTTTCGTGTATTTGTTAGGGGTTGTTTTCAGAAGATTGAATCTTTGGATAAGAGTTGTTCACAAGATGAAATCAATGACATAGCATGTGGATTAGTCTTGGAAAGTGATTCGGTAGAAAAGCGTAAAAAAAGGAAGCATGATGTAAGTAGGCCGCCAAACTCATTTCTTGTTTTTAGAAGTTGGTTTAATCGTAAATATAAACTTGCAATAACTAGTCAGCAAAAAGTATCAATAGAATGTTCTAATATGTGGAGGATGCTATCAAAAAGCAAGCAGGAGATGTTTAAAGTTGCAGCTCATAAAGCTGAATCTTTGCATAAAGAAATGTACCCAGAATATAAATTCACTCCAATAAAAAAAGTATTCAAAGAGTCAGATCCACTGGAAACTAAAGCTCCAATAAATTGTTTTCATAAAGAATAAGTGCCAGATAAACGTTTTCTGTAAAGCAGTCCGTTAGTCACGGACTGGCGACCTAAAAGTATGGATATATTAGCAGGAAATTGTCTAGATATAACGGTTATATACAGGTATGTCAGGTACTTCATAAGAAACTTCGGAACCATTCGTTATTACCTTTTTACCGGGTTGAACCGATTCGCCTGATAGTATGATTTCAGTTCCATTACGAAGCTGTGCTGTACTTGTTCCGTTTGCGTTGTTGCTGATGATCGTAGCAATGGTACGTGATTGTTTTGGGAGTAGGGTTTCGAACTGTTTCCAGATATTGGTAGTTGCCATCAGTGGTGTCTCTCCAGCTCGACCGTTTGTGTGACTTTGGCAGCGCCGGAGCGTGGAGCTCGGATGCTGGTGGAAAGACACAGGCCATACCATGCCCCGGTACTTTCGGTAACCTCAACCAGCTTACCCGGCATCACCAGTCCCGGAGGTTCATCAATACTTGTCAGTGGAATATCCAGCGAGACAATTTCCTGATTGCCGCCCTTGCTGAGTTCATTCCTTCCACGCTCGGTATTCAGATCTACATCCGTCAACCACGCCTCGACAATATCCGGTGCCGGTTGATCCCCTGCGGTACCTGCACGAGTGACCTCTACGGCGACACCGGTATGGGTGCCGGATACATAAACGGCATTGTACTCAGGCTCAGCCCGCCATTCCGCGCTCATGCTGACCATCATGCTTTCGGGGATGCTGTGGCTGACCACTGTACTTTCATCCTGCCAATGCCAGGGGCTAAACGGATAGCGAGGCTGGATCGTCAAGGCGTCACTGGCTGCGGCGGGGATAACCACTGCACCAGCGGTGGTGGCTATTCGGGCAATGACCTGCATAGGCGTCAGATCCTGATAGGAGAGAACACCACCGTCCATCGTCCAGTCCGACGTGGTTCCATCTCCGCTGGTATTCCAGTCGATGGAAAAGCCCGTATTAAGCAGTTCGTTCTCCATGGCCTGTCGGGCGTTGATAGGAGAAGTCTCTGTATGGGAGCGCCGTGGTGCATAGGGGGCGGCCAGCAGCTTTGTTCGGCTCTCACCCCGGATGGTGTACTGCTCCCGACCAAAGCGTCTGTCGCTACTGTAGCGCTCTATCATGAAGACCCAGGTCCAACCGTTGATAATGACCTCAATATGCTTTGGTCCGTCACTGTCAGGTTGCACCCGTGTCAGTGTTGGCCGGTTGTTGACCCTGGCAATCAGCGACCAGGTGAAGCTGTCGATATCCAGGCTGATGGTCAGGTCAGTGATATCAAGCGGCGTTCTGTCCGGCAAGGTAACGGTGTTAATCGTGTTCATAATCAGCCAGGTGTCCTTTTCGGCAGGTCTGTCCGGGGTGGTGGGATCAGGAGGATCGACGGGATCGGTGTTGGCGGCAAAGCGTATCCGGTAGTCCGCATCCCTGCGTTGTTCGCTAGCGCCTTCTCCCCAGGGAAGTTGCTGTGACGGCTGATATGCCGTTGCCCGGTTCCATGAGAGAACGTTACGGCTTTCTCTTGGCTGTACCGGTTTGGGTGGAACCTTCTGACCAAAGGCAAACCAGATGCCCGTGTTGTTCTCCGGCGTATACAGCGCATTCCTGAACACAAACGATAGACGGCTAGGCTCCGGTAAGTAGCTGGCCCTGTCGCGGTCATCCGCAGAGTGCGCCATCACCCGAAACCAGCCGCCGGCTCGGGTATTATCCTTACCCGGCGGGTTGCCCCACCAGGCTCCACAGGCGGCCTCTGTGGGCAAAATACTGGCATCCCAGCCTGTGTTGGCGGGAAAGGCATCCTTTGGCGGCACATCGCCCCATTGCCCGCCTGTGGATATCTGGCAGGTTTGCCCGTTACCCCAACCCTGGTCGGTATGAACGTCCTGACCCGGTATTTTTCCCCATGCCGGCTGAAAGGCGGGTTCCGGCCTCTGTGATGCATCACTGATATGCAGCTTCACAGCGCTTTCCGCCCGTTCGGCAAGATGCCATCCTGCTCCCGTCATCGCTTCATTGCGGGTAGCCTTTTGCCAGTCACTTTGCCAGCGGCGTATAACGGATGGCGCTACCGGCCAGCTAACAGGCGGTGGTTTAACTGGCTCACCGAACGCTACATCCAGTGAAATGCCTGCCCCATCCGGAACTGGATAATCATGGCTACCCTCCAGTGTCAGACTCGCAGGACCCGGAATGTAATCAGCCATCGCCAGAGCTGTTTCTTACGGCCGGTAGCAAAGGTCCATGAACTATGGCCTGATAGAAAGGACGTGCTTTGAAGACTGCGGTTCCCACCAGTCCGGTATTGGTGCTGCCGTTATCCACCCACCATTCCGGCTCCGATAAGCCTGATACCCCTTCCGCCAGACACTCATAGACAAAGCCGGCAAACTTTCCTGTCGTAGGATGAATCACATCACCCACAATGTAACGGGTGTTTGATTGCCATGTATCGCCATAGTCATCCATGGCAAGTACCAGTACCGGTTCAGCAAAGCCGTTCAGGTCAATATCAAAACTTCCATCTGTTCCACTCTGACCGCTCGCGATAATAGTACGCTCCGGCAATTGACCTTGCCGTTGTTGCAAGCGGTAGGAAACGACCACAATCTCTTTTTCTGCCGGTTCACCGTTCAACGACACTGTGCCACTGACAAAGGTCTGCGCCGCATCCGGTGATGGGACATCAAGCACAATATTGGCGGCAGCCGGTGCGCCATACCCGCCCTGTACTGATAACACCAGTGCGTTCGGGTTTGGAATGTAACTGCCCATCAGCCAAGAATCCTTTTCGGCGTGACCGGTCCGTGCAATATGGGCTGGCGGAGTTTATGGGCTTCAAAGATGGCTGTACCGCTGGCAAGCTGGTCGGTCGGCCATGGCTCGGCAGGAAGTGTTGCCTCCGTGGTACCAGCCTGAATACAGATATAGCGATAGCCATTGGGTGTTTGGGGATGGGTAATCGCACCAATACTGTAAGCCGTATCAACCTTCATCAGGCTACCGTACTCATCAAAGGCATAGACCAGAATCCCATCGGTGTAGGGGCTGGTGACCAGCTCAAAGCTGCCATCGCCTGCGCTATCGAGCTGTGCGATCAGTTCATGGCGCTGCATGGTCACCGCCCGCACTGTTCTCGGTACAGGGCTGCCGTCGACTAATGAGGTACCCAGCACATGGGTATAGCGACTGTAGTCGCCGGTCTGGGGGATCAGAGATGGAACACTTCCTGACGTCAGATTCCAGAGGGCAGGATCCAGGTTGACGTACTCCGCCGGATCATAGATATCGCTGATCAGGACACCATCATTGTTGTTGGGATCACGATCCATGGCCACATAACAGCCGCTGGTATCGAAACGCCCTTGGTTAGCGATATGTTTGAGCGTTGCCAGACCACTGAGTACGACGTTCTGATAGAAAGGCTGTCCCTGTGGCCAATCACGGGACAGGTAAACCTCACTGTTATGCTGCCAATGAACTCGCACATCTTGTAACACTGCCCCGTTATAGCAAGTCTGGTGCAGCCCTGTGGTAAGACCACTGGCAATGTAGAACTCAATATTGCGAATATCGCCACTGCCCCAGAAGTGCCAGTAATTGCCACAGGTCATGTTGATGACCTTGTGGCCCTTACCATCCAGATGGAAACTGCCGCCATTGTCGTTTTGGCTGAGATAGCGGCCATCCATATCCAGATCAGTGATCAACTCGTAGTAATAGTTCTCCGAGTGATGCCAGACAGCCTCAAAGTCTTCCGGTGTCTGGATCAGGAAAGGATTGATCTGACTGCCATTGCCGATTGCGAGGGTTGCCATCAGTCTGCGTCCCCCCGAATCTGCAAAGTGAAACGGTCATCGTCCGTAGTGCCTTGTCCTGATAAAACGGTTCGCACCAGCCAACAGGGAGCCAATGCACCAGTGGTGTTAAAGCGCAGTACATTGCCGCTACTCCAACCGGTACCCCAGCCGTCAAAGCGGATGATGAAATACGGTACATGGGTTTCCGGGTTCAGGGGGGCACAATCGCTGCTGGTAGAACCGCTCGCGATAATGCCGAGGTTTTCTTCCACGACCTGAAAGGTACTGCTGCTGGTGAAGATGATTGCCCACCGGCCGTCAACCGCACCTTTGTTGCTGACCTCGATGGGATAGTTGATCAGGTTGTACTGCGCCGTGGTGTCGTCCCCGATGCGATGGTTGCTCCAATTGGGCTCACCACTGTCCCAGGTGCGTTGAGTAAACTCGTCGTGTACCCGGGATTGAAGGTCGCCATACACGACAGCGCTGCTGACCAGTGTTTCATCTGCCGGAAAATCCCACGCCAACGGGGTGGCCAGGCTGAGGTCACCACTGATCTGCACATCGCTGACCAACGCCATCTGTTCAATACGATCATGGATGGTGAGTGTACCGGCCAGATCGTTTGCAAAGGTGACGGTACCGGTTTCCAGATCCACAGCGTATTCCGCACTATTGATCGGAGTACCGGAGTTGTCCGTTACTGTGATTTCCGCCTGATGATCCCGACTTAACGCGACTGTTTGCCCGGCCGTAGGTGAGCTGACCGTGGTGGTACCGGTATGGGCCATCACCACTACATCACCGGGACGATAAATGGGTACCCGGCCATCAGCCGGCAGACGTACCGGATCCAGTCCAATCAGTTCGCTATCCAACGGGATACTGGTCAGCACCACACTGTTGAAACGGATGGACTGCGGAATGACATGGATGGGATTGACGCCATCGGTAAATTCCACCTGACACCAGCCGCTCTGGTAATCGATATAACCCAGCATCTCCGGACTGCTGATCAAGCCGTTGTTGTCCGCCTGGGTACTGATGGTGGCTCCGGTATCGGCACGCAGGGCACTGATTTGCAAACTGGCGCTGCGGATCGGTGCGCCGGGGGTGCGAAAGGCGACCCTGTCCGTCTGATAACCCGCCGCCGTTGTGGCAGAGGCCACCAGATTGACTACAGGACTGGCACCATCCGGCCATTGGCTGAGGGTCACCTGTGCGCCGGTGTAATCAATGCTGCCGACGATGGTCCCCGCATTGGTAGCGGTGGAGAGATTCCTGATAATGGTGCCATCCCGGTCCTGATAGAACGCCCCGCCAAACTCAAACATCACGGAGCCCGGTACCAAAGGTTCTGACGTATTGGGCAACAGACGGATAACCAGATCAGGTACGGTGACACTTTCGGTTTCGGGCAGATGAGACAGAGCGTTCTCTTGGGCCACCACTGACATAGTATTGCCCTGGTAAGTTTCTGTCAGGGTGGTGGTGTCGCCCTCAATACGCTGTCGGGTATAGACCTTGCCAGCAACCTCGAAATCATAGGCATTGATCTTGTAGGTCTGATAGCTGTAGCTCTGTTCGACTTCGATAGAGAACTCACCGGTGGCATAGTTGATCGAACCCGCCCGGCCATTCCAGCCTCCGGTACTGTCATCGGATGCGGTATGGGTGACGTTGTAGACCCGGTCATAGATCTCAATGGGCTTTGTGTTGGTGCCCTTCCAGGCACTGGGCACCTCTCCAACTCGCTCACAGGTAAAGGTCAGTTTTACACTGCCCGGCAACAGAGGCGCACCGGGAATAGTGCCGGTTGCGGTGCCGCTTCCGTCCACCTCAACCGTCACCGGACTGGTGATCTGGTTCCCCTGCTCATAGCTGACCGTGATGGCAGTACCGGCATCAGGCAAAATATCCGGTACAAACGCCAGTTCTCCCGACGCATAAATCAGGCTGCCGGTACCATCACCGGTCAGAATCGCAGCACCGTTGTCGGTTAGCGTTTTGCTTTGGCTACCGCTGATATAGGTCACGGTAACGCTGCCCGGTTTAATCCCCGGGTGCGCTGTGGTGTGTCTAACCTCCGGCTGCTGTGCAACCGCTGCGCCCGTATGGATGGTCAGCTCATCGGGAAACGGCAAGGAGTAACTGACAACCAGTGCCGTGTCTACATCCGGCATGGCCTCAAGGGTTACGGCTACGGAGCCGGTAGCGAAATCAATGGTGCCGCTGCCATTACCTGTCAGCAGTCCGTTACCGGGATCGCGCAGTTCATACCATTTCCCCAGCGCCATGTAGCTCAGCACAAAGCTGCCGGGACGGGGCTTTTCTTCCGGGAACGCAAAGGTGTAGGTAAAGCCTCTATTCTGCAGTTCAATCTGGACGACTTCAGAGACACTGATGCCGGTTGCGGCTGTACCCGGTTGCCAGTTCGCACTGGCGTTACCGGCGAAATAACTGCTGGTTCGATAGGCGTCGATTTGCCCTGTTTCATAATCGATGGTGATGCGCTCATAGGGATCGGAGCCTGAGACATGGTTGAACGCACCGGCACCGTTGTCTTCATACGTACCTCCGTCAATGGCCAGTACCAGGCTTTCCCTCACCACGCCGGCTCCTAAATAGGAGCGGGACTGGTTACCCTGGATATGTCCGAAAACCAGTGTCGTGTTTAAGGTGCCATTGCGCGTTGGCAGAATCTGGCGACTCCCGCTGTAACCGGGCTCATCGATCACCGCTGTTTCACTGGTGGCGCTGGGCACCAGGTGGGCATAGATACTGTTGACCTTGATTTTTGTGCTGCTGGCGGTGGCTGTTTCGTTGAGAAGAGAGGCACCATAATATTTGGCGGCATCTGCGACCTGTGTGCTTTGCAGGCGGGTGATTTTGGTGCTGTCCCTGCGTTCCGTGCCGGTAGGGGTGGCTGTCCCGCCGGGAAAGGTCTGCTCCAGCGGTGAGCTGATACCCAGCGTCAAACGACGACGGACAAAGTCCACATAAGTGTCATTTCGGCTGATAGTGAAGGTTTCGGTGCTGGCGCTGACATCGGTGATGCGGATGTACTGTTCGCCTCCGTTGTTTGAATCCAATAAACGGTAGACCTCACCAATCTCCGGCAAACGATCCTCGGTTCGTTGTATGGCCTGAATACTGCGCTGACCGACCAGCTGGTCACCCAACAACTCCCAGGCGGCATCCACCGCTGGCACCACATAGGACTCAATCCGGTTACGGGCCTCGGTACGCTCATCGGTCTGGCTGTCCGTATTGAACAGCAGCACATCGACCTTGGTATCCTGCGGTGGCTCGGTAATGATCAGGTGAGCGCCAAGGTAAGGATCGGTATTGTCGGTGCTGACACCGGCATAGACCTTCCGTAGTGACACATCACCAAGGGTCCGATCAATGCGGGAAATATCCCGGAACAGGTTATTGATATCGCCATCTATCACTTCATTACCCGTGGCACGACCGCCGCCGTCAGACTCATCGGTCAGGCGTTGCGAAGCGTAAAGTTTGACATCATCCGGAAGAATCGCCATCCATGGATCTCCGTTAATGCTCAGGGTGCGACGGTTAGCAACCTGAGAGTGAGCGAGTAAAGGTAATCGTTATCGGGGTAGGCGTAGGGCAGCACTTGTTGTGCCTCGACAGCGGCACCATGACTACGATCGAAGATCACCTGAAAGGTGCGATCATCAGCAAGAGTAAGCGTCATGACTTTTCCGGCTTCCGCTTCCAGTGCTTTGAGTGATTCGATCGTGGCGCGAGTGACCCACGCTGACTGTTCCCCGGATAACTCAATTTCACGCCCATAGCGTTTTGCCTGCTCCTGTACCAACAACGCACCCGTCAAAGTGCGCTCGGTGTCCTGTTCGACCGGCTGCCATTGGTATTCGTTTATCCACAGCAGATCATCGGGCAATGTCACACTCTCCAGCTGCATCAAACAGCCCTCATCCCTGCCAGCTCCAGCGCCTTGAGGAGTTTCAGCTCCTCACTTTCCTGAACGCCGATATCCACCCGGCCACCGGGGTACTCAAGACGAATGGTGCGATCAGGCGTGTGTTTGGTTGCTGGCGATGGCACTTGAGCAGCAGGCGCTGATGTTGGTTGGCTGGCGGGTTGTTCCGGTGTGGATGACCTTTGCTGTTCACGCTTCCTGTCTCGAAGCGATTGCTGACGCTGATCATCAGACAGCTGGCGTCGTTTTTCGTTATACACCTGTCGGTTCAGCCGCAGGGATTTCTCAAGGTTAGCAATGGACTCGGCATCCCCCTTGTCTCGCGCCTCCTCCAGCTGTTGTTTCAGCTCCCGGTTCTGGCGCTCGAAGTTGCGTTTCTCCACGGCCCCGGTATTGCCTCGCAAGCGGTCCAGCTCACTTTGCAGGCTTTCCAGCGTATTGCGGGTGCTGCTGTTTAAGGCATCCATCTGCGTCCTGGCTTGGGCCAGCGCATTGTTGAGTGTGGATAAGTCAGCCTCATCCAGCAGGTTCAGACTGTTCCCCATGGCGGAGGCCTGTCGGGTAAATGCCTGGGCGGAAAGTTCACCGTCCTGCCAGGCTTGCATGAGTTCGGTAAAGGCAATCTTCTGTTCCAGAAATTGAGCCTTGGTGAGCTCTGCGGCAATCGCTGTATGCTTGAACCAGTCGCTGATCCCCGTGGCTTCCAGGTGGCCCATAGACTGGCTGAGCTCATCCGCTTTCTGGCGGGCGTCATCCAGCTGTTGGCGAAGATCCGCGATGGCACCTCCGGTATTGCGAATCCCTTCCGCACTATTGTCCTGATTCATGGCGTGGAAAGCTTTCTCTGCCGCCGGACTCAGGGCATGCAGTTCCCGGGTGATGCCGTTGATATGGTTGGCCATCATGCCGGTGACGGACTGTGCGTTACCGGCACTTTGGGTGATGCCGGAAAATGCCTCATCGCCATCGTTGCTGATGGACTGGAAACCTGTCGACGTCGCTTTGGCCGCTTCCTTGAGTTCACGGAGTTTTTCCCTGAGCTTCTCAGCGGCATCCTGATAATCCTCTGCCGAGAGCTTTTGCTCGGTATAGGAACGTGCCAGCACCACGCCGATATCCGCCAGCTCGGCACTGGTCTCGGAGGCATCAATGGCTTGCATCGCTGCCTGAATATCCCCGAAGAGTTGACTGCTGCTCTGCGCCGTTTCTTTATTGGCGTTTTGAATGGCTGTGTTGGCAGTGGTCATTGTGCTTTTGACCGTCTCCATAGACTGCGCCACTTTCGGCATCTCGACGGTGGCGGCATGGGCAAAGCCGCTGATAGCCTCCTGCATATCGGCCGCATCGTTCCGGATGGACTCGGCCAGCACATCAAACCGGTTTTCCAGATCCTCGGCCATGCCGCCGGCTTTTTTCTGCAGCTCCCCGTTACCCAGCGCACCGGCGATATCCGACACCAGACCACTGATCTTGGCACCTGCCAGGTTCAGTGATGCCTGCAGGCCGGACACGGCCGATGTAATGCTGTTAAAAACCAGCTTGACCGCGTTCCCCAGGAGCGTGAATGCCTGAATGGCAGGACCAGTCGCATCCACGATGCCTTGCAATCCTGCCCGGGTTTGGTCGACAAACGCATCCAGGGTGAGATCCGCAAAAAACGCTTTGATGGACTCGGCAATCCCGATAAACGTATCCGACACGGATTGGGCGATTTGCTTCAGTTTGCCGTTCTTGTCGAGCGTCTCCAGCGACTGGTTGAGCTGACGCAGGTTGTCCTTGATGTAATCCAGCCACCCGGATTCTGCCACGAGATTGGCAAACTCAGACCAGCGGTCTTTCAGGTTGGAGATGTAACCGGAGAGCAGGCTCATGGCATCGGCGGCGGCACCCCGGGAACTTTGCCCCATCGCATCAATGAGCCCACGGATAGCGTCACGCCCCAGCTTGCCCTGAGCGCTTAGGGCTCGAAGTTCGGTAACGTTTTTACCGGTGGCTTGCGATAGCAGATCCCAGACCGGGACACCGTTTTCGATCAGGGTCTTGATCTCTTCATACTGGAGTTTCTGGTTACCCCAGGCCTGTCCCAGTTGCAGGGTGATGCGCTGCAGTTTTTCCTGTGAACCACCCAGCTTGGCATTCATATCCACCAGGCTTTGCATGGTGCCGTCGGTGGGATCAAAGCCGAAGTTACGCAACAGAACAAAGGCGTTGGTGACGTCCTGTAATTGCAGCGGGGTGTTTTGGGTAAACTCACGAATCCAGGCGAAGGCTTTTTCACCTTCCTCTACGCTGCCCATGACGGCCTTCAGTTGCACTGCGGTGCGTTCAAACTGATCACCGGTAGACAATACGCCGGTCATGGCTCTTTTCAGGGCATAAAAACCGGTGCCGGCCAGCAGCAGATTTCGGAAAGAACGGGCAAGACGGGAAAACTGGTTTTCGGTGTTTCGGCTTTCATCCCCCATACCGCGCAACTGGCGGGTGACCTTCGCCAGCGTCCCTTTGGCGAGGTCTTTGGCGCGAATGATGATGTTCATTACGCCCTGGGTCACTCTGGCCATTCCGTTGGCTCCTGAGTTAGTTCACAATTTTTCTATCAAAAAGTTGGGGTTGTCTTCTTCAGTTGAATAGTCCTTAAATCCCGCTTAACCTTGGGAATGTGAGCAAGCTGGCCGTACTTTTGGCAACAGAGTACAGTTTTTGCACAAAACGC
>NZ_BAABFL010000036.1:0-19768 GCF_039540975.1 Kistimonas scapharcae | reverse complement strand
GTTTTGTGCAAAAACTGTACTCTGTTGCCAAAAGTACGGCCAGCTTGCTCACATTCCCAAGGTTAAGCGGGATTTAAGGTATTGTGGAATGGCTTTGAAATAGTGTGATGCAGTGGTTAATGCCATGAAAAATGTAACTGGACTGGTTTTCTGGCTTGCAGATAATAAGCTTTAATAGCTTTTCCAAGTTGCCGTTGTGGTTAATAAGTACGCCCAGTTTTACTCTATTAAGTACAGGTTGAGTGTCAATAATTCTGGATGTTAATAGAATATCCTGATGCGATATCCATGGGGAAAAAGATGTTATGTCTGGACTTTGAAAGAGTATCACTTGTTGTACCATGGGTTTGATATTTAATGCGATGGCTAGAGTCTTGTCATATTTAGTGAGTGCTTGGAAATTATGGCGTATCGGCTTGTTGAGTCCGGCGTAATACGCTTCAGCCGTTTCTAAAAGTTTTGTTATAGAATAATGATACTCTCCACGGAGAAATATAGGTTGCGCACACGACAGTAATAATAGGATGGATTTGAATCTCTTCCTGTTTGTTTTTGATGATTCGCAAATTGATAGTGCGCATAACCCATGGCAGTAACCTATTTCCATGTGTTCGCTTCTTGGTGTAGAGAAGTCAAGTAAGGAGACGTTTTCTATGTTATCTAATAATAATGCTAGGGAATATTTATAGTGTTCATGATGAAAATCTGCAAGAGTATGAAATGCTGCTTTCAATTGTGGCGCTGGGCTGATTTTCTTGTTGTTAACATATCTGTATGTATATATTGCTATTTTGAGTTCGCTTAATATCTCAATGATCCGGTAATTTAACTGTGTTTTATTGTGCGATCCTGGATTTTTAATAAAGTCGTCAAGTCGCTTGCTTCCACTGCTGGGTAGTTGGTACTGCTTATGATGGTAGTCGACGGCAATTGTATTGCCGGGTACAGGGGAGTCTTCATGATAAGGTATGTAAGCTTCTTTTATAAGGCTTTGTTGGAGCAATAACGTCGTAGTGAGTGGTCTTATGTTAAGCATTGATCGATATGAAAATGTAAGGTTTTATACCCTGACAAGCAAATGATTGATGTTCATGTTGCATGAATATCTAGACTACCATTTTTGGGGGGTGTTCAAATAGGCACCCTGAAAATACGTATGAAGCTACCAATAGTTAGTCAATCTACTCAATTTGATCATTTTTTGATGCCTCTTCTTTACAAGGGATTGTTATCGGCTCAGATACCGCATCCCATCCTCAATACCCTTGACCGTTAAGGGGTACATCTCGTTATTGACCAGTTCACGGATGATAGTGGTTGACGAGGTATACTCCCACGCGTGCTCGGGGTAGGGGTTAAGCCAGGCAATTTTGCGGAATTTCTCCATAAATCGCAACATCCAGGTGGAGCCGGGTTCATCATTCCAGTGCTCAATACTGCCGCCAGGGTGCGTCACTTCATAAGGGGCCATGGCGGCGTCACCGACAAAAATCACCTTATAATCACTGCCATATTTGTGCAGGATGTCCAGGGTCTGGATACGCTCGGAATCCCGCCGGTAGTTATCTTTCCAGACGGATTCATAAATAAAGTTATGAAAGTAAAAGAATTCGAGATGCTTGAACTCCGTTCGAATGGCTGAGAAGAGTTCTTCGCACACTTTAACGTGGGCATCCATGGTGCCGCCAATATCCATGAACAGCAGGACTTTCACGTTGTTGTGGCGTTCAGGCACCATCTTGATGTCCAGCATGCCGCCGGACTGGGCCGTGGAACGAATGGTGTCGTCCAGATCCAGTTCCTCGGTGGCGCCTTCCCGGGCAAACTTACGCAGTCGTCTGAGTGCCATCTTGATGTTGCGGGTGCCCAGTTCGACACTGTCGTCCAGGTTGCGGTATTCCCGTTTATCCCAGACTTTCGCTGCACTCTGGTTGCGGCCGCCATCCTGACCTATCCGGATCCCTTCAGGGTTGTAGCCATAGGCGCCGAACGGTGAGGTGCCACCGGTACCGATCCAGCGATTGCCGCCCTGGTGGCGCTCTTTCTGCTCCTCCAGGCGGTTGCGGAATTCTTCCAGCAGTTTTTCAAGACTGCCGAGGCTGTTGATCTTGGCTTTTTCTTCGTCGGTCAGGTATTTCTCGAATTCCTTGCGTAACCAGTCTTCTGGAATCAAGGCATCCAGCAGGTTGTCCAGATCTTCCAGACCTTCGAAATAGGCGGAAAAGGCCCGGTCGAACTTGTCAAAGTGACGTTCATCTTTCACCAGTACCGCACGGCTGAGATGATAAAAGTCGTCTATATTGGCGAACGCAAGATGTGACTTAAGTGCAGCAATAAGATCCAGGTATTCCCGGATGCTGACAGGCACCCGAAAGGTGCGCAGGGTATCGAAAAACGTCAGAAGCATGGTTTTTATCGTCCCGCTCGGCGCGCCATGAATGCCAGTTTTTCCAGCAGCTGGACATCCTGTTCATTCTTGACCAGCGCGCCGCAGAGTGGCGGAATCGCTTTGCTGGGATCCCGTTGTTGCAGCAGGTCAGCCGGGACCTCATCGGCTAGCAGCAGCTTCAGCCAGTCAATCAGTTCTGATGTAGAGGGCTTTTTCTTTAATCCGGGTACTTTTCGAACATCAAAGAATACTTCAAGCGCCTCCTTCACCAGCTCCTGGCTGATATCTGGAAAGTGGACATCCACTATCGCTTTCATGGTGTCCTGGTCCGGGAAGCTGATGTAATGGAAAAAGCAGCGGCGCAGGAAGGCATCCGGCAGTTCTTTCTCATTGTTACTGGTGATGATGACAATCGGACGCTGTTTCGCCTTGATCAGTTGGCGGGTTTCGTAGACATAGAATTCCATTTTGTCGATCTCCTGGAGCAGATCGTTCGGAAATTCAATGTCGGCCTTATCGATCTCGTCAATCAGCAGCACCACCTGTTCATCGGCGGTGAACGCTTCCCAGAGCTTGCCTTTGACGATGTAGTTGTTGATATCGTGAACCTTGTCATCGCCGAGTTGGGAGTCGCGCAGGCGGGATACCGCATCATAGTCGTACAAACCCTGCTGCGCGCGGGTGGTGGACTTGATGTTCCACTGGATCAGCGGTTTTCCCAGGGACTGCGCCACCTGTTCCGCCAGCATGGTCTTGCCCGTACCCGGTTCTCCTTTCACCAGCAACGGACGCTGCAGGGTAACGGCGGCGTTGACAGCCATGCGCAATTCATCGGTGGCGATATACTGGTCAGTGCTCTTGAATGTCATGTGCTTTCCGTCGTTTCGGCCTTCCGGGCCTTGCGTTGAACGCTTGTTATTGGTGTATCTGGCGCTACTTTAAACAAGCGTTTGATTCTTGGCAATTGGCGGAAGGTGTCTGGAGGTGATGCGTTGTCAGTGTCAGGATAGGCGTTTGCTTCGTGACTGGGGATGGTTTTTGATGTCTCGTGTTGTGGTTGGCGCGGGGAAGTCGGGCGGATCGGTGTCCGTTTTTCGCCGCATCGACAAGGCAATCCTGCCTTGCGATGCTACCGCGGCATCCCTGCCGCTGCTGCAAACGGACACCGACCCGCCCGACAATGGCATTGTCGCGATATCACGTTCATTCCTTGTGGCAGCGTGCTTCCATATGCATTTCAGTTATTTGTAAATTATTTTTTCATCGTTCAAATGCATACGGTGTTTCCCTATAGTGGTGCATCACTTCAGTGGTTTTTGTTATCAACGTCTACCAGAAAGGATCTCGCTAATGTCCCGGATTTATGATGATAACTCCCTCTCAATCGGTCATACGCCGCTGGTGAAACTGAACCGTATCGGCAAGGGCTATGAGGTTTACGCCAAGATTGAATCCCGTAACCCTGCCGGCAGTGTGAAATGCCGGATCGGTGCCAGCATGATCTGGGATGCGGAACAGTCCGGCCGCCTGAAGCCCGGTATGGAACTGGTGGAACCGACCAGTGGTAACACCGGTATCGCACTGGCATTTGTCGCGTCGGCCCGTGGTATTCCGTTGACCCTGACCATGCCGTCTTCCATGAGTCTGGAGCGTCGAAAGATACTCAAGGCACTGGGCGCGAAACTGGTGTTGACCGAGCCTGCGAAAGGCATGAATGGCGCCATTGCCAAGGCGAAAGAGATCGCTGAGAGCGATCCGGACCGTTACCTGCTCCTTCAGCAATTTGAAAATCCCGCCAACCCAAGCATCCATGAAAAGACGACAGGTCCTGAAATCTGGGAAGATACTGACGGCGGTATTGATATTCTGGTGGCAGGTGTGGGCACTGGCGGTACCATCACCGGCGTTTCCCGCTTTATCAAACAGGAAAAGGGCAAGGCGATCACGAGTATCGCCGTTGAACCGGTTGCCTCTCCGGTGATCAGCCAGACGCTGGCCGGAGAGGAAGTGAAACCCGCTCCTCACAAGATTCAGGGTATTGGGGCCGGTTTTGTACCAAAGAACTTGGATCTTTCACTTGTTGATAGCGTAGAGCAGGTCACCAATGAAGAAGCGATGGAAGCTGCGCATCGCCTGATGAAGGAAGAGGGCATTCTGTGCGGAATCTCCTGCGGCGCGGCACTGGCTGCAGCATTGCGTGTTGCGGCGCGTCAGGAAAATGAAGGCAAGAAGATTGTTGTTATTCTGCCCGATTCTGGTGAACGTTACCTGTCATCCCCGTTGTTTGAGGGCATGTTTACTGAACTCGAAAACGTTCAGTGATGTTTTTATTAAGCAGCTGCCTGTAAGGGCAGTTGCTTAATCTGGCCAATATTCTATGGCTTCAGTCATCTGGTGTTTTATCTGCTCGGTAACAGCAAGTCTTGCTATGAATTGTTCAATTTCAGCAGAATCAACAATCCCTTCATAGTTTTCGCAGAAGTTATCACGAGGTAGCTTTGATAGACTATCAATTGACTGGGCAAAGCAAAGTAATGTCTGAATAAGTCGGCATTGTTTTTCAATAGCATCATATGAGTGTTGCATGTCCAGAGGCACAGAAACGAAATCGATCGCTTCATACGCCTTAAGAAATTCGTTGTATATTGCATCAAGCATATCTTTGTCAGGGATGAGCGCTTGGTAGCGCTCTTCCATACATGTCATTCGGTAGGTTTCACTTTTAGCCAAATACTCAACATGGTGTGCCATCGCAGTAAGTGCATGCTCATGGAGTTTTGCTTTTTTAAAAATACAGAACATATTATAGAGCAATTCAGGTTCCTGAGTCTGTTGTTGCTCCGCTGTACGATAGACTAGATATATATCTTCTAAATATATTTCAAGGATTGGTAGCAAACGATCCGCATGCTCTTCCAAAATCAAATCATCTGTAGTTGTAAGTGTTTCCGTACATTCACCTCGTAGTAAAAAGGCAGGTGGCGTTGTCTTTTCAAGATTCCGTATATGCGATTCTTCATGGTCTTGCTCATACGTAGATTTTTTTCTAGTGATTGAGATTATGCGCTCTATTGATAGTTGATAAGTGTGAATAGTGCTAATGTACATAATAATGAGGCGTGTAGTTTTATTTCTTGTGTTTCCAGTTTGTGCTGCGGCATGAAAGATTTTTAAAATTTTCAGTGTGTGAGTTAGATCTGTCATTATATCTTGAAGGGCTTTGTAAATATCAAGTGTGTACTCTTTTATTGTTTTTTTGCCTAGGTTACTGTCGGGTTTAATGAGCTGAATGATCTCTATAGTATCCCGTAATGTTACGGCTGACCGTTCTAAATCGCTGATTCGCTCATCCTGATCAGGTAGGGTACTTGTCGTTAAACCAGCGCTCAGGAGTGTTATGTTCGACGTTACTTTTTCAGCTTGTATATTTATGTCTTCTATTAGTTTTTTAACTTGATCTTGATAATATTCTGAGATTCTTTTTTTTGCCTCTGCTGCTTGCTTTTTCATTACTGGTGGTACTTCTCTCGAAGACTCTTCCCCTAGCCAGTTTTCCAGTCTGGGATCTGGAGCAGGAAGTCGGGCTAAGGTTTTGAATCTAATATAGGTTTCATTCATGTTTTGATAATGGATTGCATTAAGGTGCTCGATGGAGCTATTTACTACTGTGGGTAAATCCTTGTATTTCTCAAGCAGTAATTGTTCTATGTCTTGGCACAGTTGGGCAATGAACGTATTGGGTGGATAATAGATTCCTCCGCTGGTAATGACATCTGAACAATAATCATTGTTTTGTCTTGTTTTTTGGATATGAATATTCATCATATCTAAAGCACAGACAAAATTACCCAGTACGTGATGACCAATAGTCATTTTATAAAATAGATCTACATAGTTACGAATTGTACTCTCGCTCTCAGAAATTACACGCCAAAAAACTTTTTCATATTGGCTCAGTGTTATGTTTAGTTCTTGACAGGTTTCGTGCATGTTTAAACCGCTGAAATCTTCAGGGTTAGCTAACCAGTTGAAAAGTTCTTGATACAGAGTTATGAAGTTTTTCTGCCTTCTTATGTCTGTCTGCATTTTTTTTAGCCAATCTGTATGTGTTTTATATTTGGTAGACGTTATTGATGCTGACAGTGTTCGGTCAAGAGTGATTAAATGGGCGCCGATCATGATTTGATAGCTGTATGCTGTACTAGTGATATTGCACCATATTTTACGGGAATAAATTTTTCTGACTGATAGTTTTGATTGTAAATAGGGTAATAATTGAAATAGGGTCTCATATGTTTTTAATATACAGTGATTGAGCTTTTCTGCTGATATAGTGAGTGCTCTTGATTGCTCAGAACAATGAATATGGCAAAATAATACTGTACATTTTTCTGTGTGTGCAGCTACATTTTTCAGCGTTTTCGCAAGATTTATATCGCTTGCAGCCATGGACAATATTCTCGCCTTGCCATCACGATCCTCCTTAATTAGAGATTGTAAATAAGCAAGATCTCTATCTACTTCAGTGCAATACGTGTCCACCAACTTCAAGGCTTGTACGGTATCCATGTGCTGTTTTCTTGCAATAGGCCGTATTCTTTCAGGAAGTAAGGCAAACGTTTCTTCCATATCTTCATTTCTGTGCCGTGGACTTTCCTGAACATGCGCTATAGCTGTTGCTGCTTGACCTGATGCATGTTCTGTATCGGGTCTAGTTTGTTCAGATGTTAATAGATCAGCTTCAGTGTGTTCTGAATCAGACAGGCTAGTTAATCGTAAGCCTTTTACCATTTCAGTCGTTTCTTCGAGTATACTTGCCGCTTGTAATTCGACCCTTGACGGAGCCATACCAGTGAGAAACGTTTCTGTAGTTGTTGGTGTATCAGCCTCTTCTAATTTAACTGTTGCGCTATCATATCCCGCGCCTTCTTGTGATACTGCAGATTGCATATGAGATGGTGCTGTATCTTCTGTATCGCTCCTTATCTTTCCAGTGTCTGATAAATCACCTGTTTCTGCAGAGCGCGCGCGATCTATGTTTACTTCCGTTTGAGTGCTTTGTTGCAAACTTGTATGAGCTTGTCTTTGAGAGGAAGAGCTTGTTGAATCCGGTGTCTGTGTTGTCCTTTCGTATGTGTTTTTATCGGTTTGAGTATATACAACATCTCTGACAATTTCTGTTGTTTTTGTATTCGTATATGTCTTTCGTGGTGCTTCGGTTTGTATAGCAATGTCTACAGGTGTTGCTTTTATTACTGGTTCAGTTTGACTCTCAATGGTTCTATGTTTTCTAAATACTGTTTCATTGGTTTGTGTGTGGTGGTTATCTGACTTCTTGTATTTAGCATGCCCAATATCTACTTGAATCGATCTGGAAACAAGTTCAAGCGTTTGAGCTTCCCTTTGCTCTACTTGTTCACTATACGTTGAGAGCATAGTAGCCATATCAACATTTTTTACGACTCTGCAGGTCTCCGTAAAAACAATTCCATGTTGTTTTAGGTAGTCCAGTGTGTTCGGTGGAATTAGATTGGGATGCCTTATACAGTGTAAGAGGTGATCTATAATGCTAATGTGTTCAGTGCTTAAAATCCGAAAACCTGGTAGTGATTTATTAATACCCTGCAAGCTTTCAAGTATGGCTATATGTTGAATTCGAAGTTTTTCAATCATATGCTGTTTGCTGAGGTTTTGAATGACATCATTCGCAAATTCCGTGATACTGATTACAGGTAGACTGAAAAGATAGGGGGCGTTTCGGCTTGCCAAGCTGCAGAATATCATCGGGTTTTGTTGCTGATATGGAAATCCTGTATTGGTGGAATGAGGTAAATGCATGTCTGTTAATTGTACATCGATTAAAAAACCTTCTTTTGAATTAATGCTGATATTTGTTGTCAATGCAGGATATGCTGTTTGTTTGCCAGATGGATATACTACTGTTGATAAGTGGGGAGTAAATATTTCATCAGTACCTGTGAAAAGTAATACTAAATAGCTATATATGTCTTTAGCATGAAACTCGACACTTGACGTTTTCAACTCAATGGATTTTTTTTCTGCTACTTCACTTAATATTGTATGTAGGTGCCACAAAGGCTGAAACTCTATTTGAAAAATATCAGGCGTATCATGTTCAAGTCTGCATGCAAGAGCGGTATAGCCACTGATTGCTATATCTCCCATATTTTGATGGGAAAGGTAGTAGTTTAATGCCATCTTTATATAGGTAATAATTTCTTCTTTTAATTTCTCCTTGTCTATACGACGTGTTGCTCTATAGTGAGCAAAGCTCATAGGGCCTTGAATCAGTTTTCCTGAAGCTAATGTGTATTGAGTGATTGGAAGATTTGTTGTCTGTGTTACAGCTGGGTAGTTTGCTGCACCAAAACCTATATGCCCCCCTGGTTGCATCACTTTGTACCTTTATAAACGTATATGTTAAACAGGTATTATTTATCTAATCACGTAAGAAGCCTATGACATTTATGTTTAGGTATCTGACGAATGCAAGTAATGAGTGGCTCGGAATATTAACCTTACATTATCATGTGTTTTTATGGGCAGGCTATGTTCTGCATGAAATTATTAATTGTAAATTTAAAGGTCCTTGCTAGAGGACCTGTCGCGTTTAGACGATAACGTGTAGCACTTCTCCGTTTTTGAAAACGGCCATTTCACCCGCTTTCATACGGTGCCATTGTTCATTATTTGTCAATGGCTCTGTCGCGATAACAGAGACAATATCTTTAGGAGTAGTTTCCTGTCTGAAATCCACCGTAACATCAGCATCTTTCAATTCTGCGGTGGTAAATGGCGCTTTTCGGGTAATCCAGCAGAGTTTTGTGCTGCAGTAACAGCCCAGTACGCGAGAGTCGCTCAGCAGCATGTTGTAGACTCCAAATTCCCGTAACTGCTCGCAGCACTGATGAATGAAACGCCATAGTGTGGTTTTGCGCTGGGGAGAGGCGGGAAAACGCTCTCGAATTTGGTCCATCAGCCAGCAGAATGCATGCTCACTGTCTGTTGTTCCCACAGGCAAATAATGCTTCAACGTTTTTTTCCGAATGCTCGGTAATTGACCGTTGTGGGCAAAAGTCCAGTAACGCCCCCACAATTCCCTCATAAATGGATGTGTATTTTCCAGGCATACACGACCGGCATTCGCTTGTCGGATATGGCTGATAACGATGTGACTCTTAATCGGGTAATTCTGTACGAGGTTGGCGATTTCTGAGTCACAGCTGGGATTGGGATCCCTAAATTCACGAACGCCCTTTCCCTCATAAAAAGCGATACCCCAGCCATCGCGATGGGGGCCGGTACGACCACCCCGCTGCATCAGGCCCGTGAAGCTGAAACAAATATCGGTTGGCACATTGGCGCTCATGCCAAGCAGTTCACACATGATGGTTTATCCGTACTTCGGTACTTCTTGTCTATGTGCTGCAGATCAGCCGGCAGCACATGGCATCTGACGTCATGACATCACAGCGCAGGTTCCTTGCGGATCCTGCTGGTATTCTTCGGTTGCTCTGTATTGCTATCGGTTTTGGGCGTTTTGATGAACAAGCCCGTCAGTGCTGCCAGTAGTGTGGCAACCAGCAGTGAGACAAATATGACGGGTGTTGTGCGCAGCATGGCTTCCGGCCCATGAGAGAGTCCATCGAAGAGACAGACCAGCAGGGCAGGCCCAAGGAAACCCATGCCCGGGTTTGAGATGGCGGGTGTAAGAATCGCAAACGCGGCAATCAGGCGGAGAAAGCGCCGAGGAAAGCCTTGTCCGAAGGGACGTGTCATGCGCCACCAGACAGCCAGGCAACCCAGGGCACCAACCAGGTAGACGGCCCAGGCGATAATGTATTGATGAGTAGTCATTCCTTGTCGCGTATCCTGCTAAAACGCTAAGTTTACTGGCGGTAACCTATTGTTGGAAGCCGCCAGGTTGATTTGAGCAATTGAACGACTGGCTTCTGTGACAATATCCTATCTTTTTAGAGATTGTTTTTTACCCAGAAGAACCGTTAACAGGCCACCAATGATCACAAGGCTCATACCAGCAAGACTCAGCAGGCCGGGTTGGTCTCCCCAGATCAGCCAGCCTAGCAGGCCGGCGAACACTACACTGAAATACGTCAAGGGAGAAACCAGGCTGGCCGGTGCGTAACTGTAGGCTTTGGTATAGAAGAACATCAACAGATAAATAGAAAAACCGACAAAAAACATCAGAGGCCAGTCTCCGATGGCAATGGGTTGCCAGCTATGGGCTGCCAGCGGGACGCTGGTCAGAAATGAAATGAAAAAGTAATAAAAGAGTATACGTTGTGTAGGTTCTGTTTCTGAGAGCCTGCGCGTACCAACCATTGAGATAGCGAGCGTCAGCCCTGATAAAGCCCCAATAAGATGCCATGAGCCAATAGAATCGTTACCCGGCTGCAAGACTAAGATGATACCGATAAAACCGATACCCATGGGTAGCCAATGGCTGCGTGGCACCATGATTCTACTCCAGCAGAGCACGACCAGCGGTACCCAAAGTGGCGCAGCATTCCGTAGCAGGACAGCATCAACCAGCGGCGTATGGGCCAGCGCAAGGTAATAGGTATAGAAACAGCCCCAGCCTGCCAGCCCGCGGATCAGATGCTGACCAATACGTTGTGTCTTGAGACCATTCAGCCCGTGCCTAGCAATCCAGGGCATGCAAACCAGACAGCTGAGCAGGTATTGGAAACAGACAATCTGGGCAACGGAAACGGAACTGGCAAGATGTTTGGTGGCAGCGCCTGCGAGGCTGCCAACCACAGCGGTGGCAAGGCCGAACAATACTCCCAGTGTGGGGTTTTGGGCGTGAGACATTCTTGTTACTTCTTTATCGTCATACCATGTAATGGCTATTGTTCTATGAGAAACGGTCTCAAGGCAACATTATTATCGATTCTTATAAGCTAATATTGGCGTACTCTAACAGGGATGATAATTGATTTATCAAATCTCTGACCGTTCAAGATTTCCACTGGCTGGTTTGTGATGCAAGAATCTTTCGTTTATGAACTAACTCCTGTAATTTGGCTTTGTTAACAATGCCTTGAAAACGTTCTCTGTGATCAGGTGTGCCGCGTTTAGATAGAGATTTAATTAATTCTGAAGTGGCGATTAGCTTATCTATACGTTGTTTGATGGTCATTAGTCTTTCATATTCAAGGTCTGTTCGAATTTTTTTAAGTATTTTTGCTTGTGCTTGATCATAATCTTTTTCAATATAGAGTCGGACTGATTCATAGGTTGTTGATAAGATAATTTGTTTTGGTATGTTTGCGAGTTCGCTGAAAAAGGGGAGCTCAGTATGTATGTGATTGATTAAACTATGCAATGTGTACTGTGTGATGTCCGGGTCTTCATAATGCAGAAAAAATACAATTAAAGCATTTTTTATGAATTCTGGAGTATCTTCAAATAAAATATATTCCGGTGGTTTTCTGGTATTGGTTAATGTCTCACTGACTTGCATTACAACAGATGCTAAAGTCTGCTTAAATGTTTCGCTATGTTCTGTTTTTTCACTTTCAGTAATGCCTAATCTTACTATCCTGTTGCCAAGAAAGTTGATCATATGGATAGAAGAGATTTTTAATAAGCTATCTTCTAGTAAAAAGCGCTTTTGTTCCTCTTTGATTGCTGTTTTGTATTTTGTGTGTAGTTCAATTATCCGTTGAGTAGTATTTTCTAATATTTGGATGTTTGTCATCTCATTGATAATTAAGTTATATGCACTTTCACCCTCTGAGCTAAAATATACAAAGTATGAGCATAGTTGGTAATGCGTGCAAACATGGAAAGCATAAAGGCTAAGCGTGCAGTCGGTGAGAGGGGTTAAGCATTCATCGATCATGGTTGCATGGTATGTCTCATAAGGTGTAGGTCGAGTGATTTTAGATAACATGTCAAGCGCTTGTATTATAACCTGGTGGTTGGTATCTATAGCTTCAATCACCTCTTGAGTTACAGTAATAGGTATTGTGCCGCATAAAAAGCAAATAGTCTCCAGGTTTGGTATTTGCTTGTTTTTTATTTTGCATTGTAAGGTTCTTATTTTTTCTTTGATTTGTTTTATGGATGTAGCGAGCTCTTTTTCACTTAACTCGCGTTTCTGTGCTGCTAATTTAGTTATAATTAACCTCGAGTGGGCTCGGTATTGCTCAAAGAGTTTGTTGGTTTTATCTATGTGGTGAACGCTTATATTTGCTCTTAAGTTTGAAGGTGTTAAAGTGTTAGCACTCATGGTTTCGAGGTGTTTGATACAATCACTGAATTTTCTTGCAAATGCATGAGTGTTTTGCGCAGTTAGTGCATCAGTTGAATTGATTATTGCCTCAGGCATACCCATCTCCTCAAGATGAGTTGAGCAATTCAAAATGAAGGTGTCAAGAAATGTTAAAGGTAGTTTATTTTGGTGATTATTCCATGTGTCGTAGTAGTCGCCGTTCTTAATTAGTGCATTAAATAGACTGTTTAATAATGTGAGTGCTTTGTCATAATGTTTTAAATGATTTAATAATTGAACTCTTTGTTGAATGAATTCGGATTCTTTTATTAAGGATTCATTTGTTCTAACTGCTTGCATAAGTCTTTCATGATACGGTGATAAGTTTTTATTAATTAACAGGCAGAAGTTATGATCATGATGAGGGGATAGTTTGGTGAAATGTAAGAGTGTTGCTGTCGTCTTTTTCCAAAGGTCAAATGCATTAGAAATCGTTGGTTCAGGCAGTATGGGCTTATCCTTAAAAGCGGCTGATACTGCCTCACGACCTACAAGTTCAATGATATCGCGATGTTCTAGGGTCATTATGAGTGCATTCTGATATAAATCAATAGCTAGTTTTAGTTGTAATAATCTTTCAGTCAATGGTGACGTCATTTCCATTTGATTCAGGAGTTGCTCACCTGTTGCTAATAGATTTTTGGTTCCGACAAATAAATACTCTATACTTTCTTTTAGTGCTTTTTGAGAATGCGTTAGACAGCCGTGTTCTTGCACACTACCTCTATAAATAACGCAGATTTCCTGAGCTATTCTTGCACAGCCAATAGGGGCAGGGATTGTCTTCAGAGCGGTAGAGCTTTGCGTTAAAAAAGATAAGTTATATTCCCCAGTATCCGTTGTGTACTGTGTTAAATCTGCTTGGGTTATTGCTGATTTCAGCATCCTATTTGCTTTTGAAGCGTCATTCTGTAATTTTTGTTGTTCTTTTTTTTCCACCAGAGATAATGCTTTTAATCCATCTAATACAGATTTGAATTGATCGCGATGCTGTTGTCTTTGAGTGAGTGTTTTCCATAGTTGTACATCTAATAGATCCTTTTCTGGGTTTGCTAGGTTCACCCATTCTTGATACCTCTCGTGCTTGTGCATATGATGTGTTGTGGCAATAGCGAATTTAAGTTTGTTTTCAGCTAAGTAGCATGCTATTTTTGCGAATTTAGTGCTATTGGAAAATAATTGCGTAAAGTGTTGAGTGCTATTAATATTTAATGATTCGTAAATTTCTTTTAATACCTCAATTGGTATAGCTGTGATTCTTTGTTCTTCTCTGAAATTCTCAATGATCCACCTTATTAGTTGCGCAGCGAAGGCAGCAGCATTATTGGTGTTGAGTATTTTGGATATGTGGATCAAAAGCGAAAATAATTCATCGGGTGATTTAGTTTCGAGTAGCCTGTTAAGGTAATTGTTAAGGTAATTGTACGTGGGTAAGTTTGCATAATACCTGTAACACGAATGCCTGCAGTAGTGTTCATGTTTGCCTGTCAAAATAAGGTGAAGCCAGAATAAATCGCCTGGAAAGCTCTTTTCTGTCCAGTTATCGCAATGTTTAAAGGTTTCTGACATTTTATCACACAGCCACTCTGCGTCTTTACAGTTTAAGGGTATATCTTGAAAAATATTCAAATAGCATAATGTTGCGTTGTATAAAATTATAATTCTTTCTTTATTCGCTGAATGAGATTTTTGTATTTCTTGATTTATAGAAGACAGTATTGTGTCAATGAGTTCTCTGTTTTCCTGATTTTCTAATATCCCATGATAGGGGAGCATGTCGCTTGGTAATTCAGCTTCAGGAATCAGTTCTTTAAAATGCTTTGCAATATTATAAAGTCTTTGTATTGCTTGTAGTCTGCATGTTTTTATATGTAGTATTTTTTCGCTGCTTTTTATTCTTCCCCTAAGTTTTTTTAATTCTGAAAAATATAACTCTTTCAGTTTTAATAACGTTATGGTGATCTTTTTTTTGTTGGTTGTCGAGCTTTCTTGCAAGCCCTTGAAGTGTATGTTAAGTATTGTGCTTATTGTCGCTATAGTGTCATAGTTATTGTATAAATTGATTAATTCCTTATAGAGGCTGTCTTCGTCGACTTGCTTGGTCGCTAATACGTTTAGTAACTTTAGTTGTGTTTCAATGAAATCATTAGGTACACTCATGTGGTCTTCAAATGTTTCTTCTACAGCAGTTTCTATAGCTGTTCTTTCTTTTTTATCTACAGCTTCTACAGCTTCTACAGCTTCTACAGCTTCTGCAAGTTCAGGAATCTTAAATTCTGATAGAAGCTGTATGGTTAAATCTTTTGTCGAAATCAAGTCATACTTAGAGCATTCATGGTACCAAGCTGTAATCGCCTCTCTAAGATAATCGGTTTCTGGTAATGTCATCTGTTTTATGCGTTTATATTTTTTGTCCTCTCTCAAAATGTCAGCTTGTAGTATGAATTCAGCCCGTTTAAAGCAATGATTGAATACGGAAATGGTTACTGCTATCTCGCGAGTATCCAATCTTGGATGTTCTGTTGTCAATTGCTTGATGAGGTTTTCAAGGCAGGTTTTGGTCTCATCCGCGTGTTTTTGCAACTGAATAAGGTGTGAGTCCCACTTCTTATTACGACCTGATGTAAATCCATCGTGGCAACGTTGGAATAGGATATCCGTTATTATTTCATCACTTTTCAGTGTACTTATTAGCGAATCTTTTTCATGGGGTGATTGGTTGTGCCAACCTTGAATTGTCATGTTTTTTATGGTTTCTAAGGCTTCAGTCAGTTTTTTAAATAGTGTATCAACACTTTCTTTCTTCTTAGTTTTTTCTTTAACTGATAGTGGGGCTGTTGCAGCTTGCTCCTGTAATTCGAAATGCTCAACTTGACTGCTTATGCCACTATGTGTTGTGTCCTGACTGTCTTCGGCTTGTTCTGCTAAAGCGGGCGTTTCTTTTTGTTTCTCTTCTGGTGACTGTGTTATTTGCTTCAGTTCTTTTCTTTTTTCTTCTCTGGCTTTTCGTTTGGCAATTGCTTTCGTTTTTTTTCGTTCGACTTCAAGTTGGCGTCTTGCTTTTTTTGATGTGGTACTTTGAACAGAAACGGTGGGAGCGGATGCTTTTACTTCACTTTTCTGTTTAGGTTGTTCTGCATCAGAAGGGACAGGTTTAGTCGTGTGGTGTGTTGGGTGCTCTTCTTCTTTTTGCAGTTTAACTATATCTGTAGTGTCTGGCTTTGGTGTTGGAGAAAACCTACCTGTTACAGCCATCGTTCCACTAGTTTTCTTGTGCACACAGGCTCTATTGATCAGGTCTGCATCTCCTTCTGTGAAGAGGAACCGATTCTCTCTCATGCTGCGTTGTAATAATGTTAGCCGCTGTCGGAACTTTTCATCAATGGTTTCCCCCGCTGAAGCGTATAAAATTGCGTCTGCATGATTCTTTATAAAATAAGAGAGTGGAGGTATCTTAACGGATAGTGCAGAATTACCTATAACACAGTCATGTATTTCTGCTGATTCTAAATGCCATAGCGCAGGATTAGTCCAGCTTAAATCAATACGAAGTAATAAGCTTTGTGCTTGAACTATTTCTATTTCTGTATTGATAATGTGAGGTTTTGTTGAAACTATAGACATCCACTTGATGCTGGAATTATGTTGTTCGAACAGATCTGTAGCTTGTACATCTTTTGTTTCTTGCAGAGAATATTCGAATTTAATGTGGTCTTTATGTTTGCCCATTTTTTTTCGAAACTCTTGTTCGAGCTCTTTAAAAAATAATAGTTCACCTTTTGCTGATTCTTTTGATTGGAATGGATCGTAAAGATCTATGTCGCTTCTTAGTCTTGAAGGAAAACACATAGGGTTTTCATCCTTAACTCTTTGGTATTCTTCTGCAAATATTTCACGAAAATGTTGATTCAGTGCTTGGCTGCCTACAAGAATGGGGCGTTGACTTTCCTCTAAATTATTTATGAAGTTGCAAAATGTCGATTCAAGATGGCTGCGGATTATTTGTGCAGTGAGGTCCTTTGCATTCGGAAAACTTAAATTTAGAGCGGGAAGCCATGCTTTAGCGTATGGATTCAATGTTTGATGTTTTGACTGCTGTATTGGACGCATTGGCTTAACATGATGGATGGGTATCTGAAAAAAATATAGTAATTTCCTGTTTTGAGGTAGAACAAAACGGTTATCCCGTCTGTCGAAAAAATGTCTACGAATCAAATTTGAGCATTGCTCAACAGAATTTGACATCAGTATTAACTAATGAAATACCGATATCTAATCCAGTTGAGCATGTTGATGATTAAAAACAGTTAGAAGGCCTTGGTAAGCCTGCGATCCGTGCTGCTAGTTTTGCAGGACTTTCCGGGAATAGTTTCATCAGGTAAATACTGTGTCCTTTTTCAGGACCCAGCGTATTCGCAATGTGTTTTACAAAGGGACGTTGACTAGGTGAAAGATCATAGGTCCGGTAGAAATCCCGAATCGCATTCAGAACTTCCCAGTGGGCCGGAGTCAAGCTGATGACAGCCTTTTGTGCCAATGCTTCTGCAACCTCAGGGGTCCAGTCATTGAGGTTTTTCAGATAGCCCTCTTTATCTAATGGGATAATCTGTTCGTTGACGATTAGGGTGTTCATCCGTTCAATCAGATCCAGCTCAGGGTTTTTTCATGGATTTCGGTCAATTCGACAAAGCCGTCATAGTCTACCAATGTGACCCATTCAGGCAGGTGGTTGTCCAGTCCTCTAGCCCGCACGTCCGGTAACAGGGCGGTTATGGTGTACTGATTACCTAGCGCCTTAATGGTATTGAAAGACTGGCTTTTGGCGATTAATGAAAAGACACCGTCTTCTATCAATAACAGTGTATCGCCAGGTACCAGCGCAGACTGGGCAAGACTCAGCGCTGGGCTGCTTTGTGAGGGCTTGTTCACTGTGTGCAGGGTTGTCATCGTTGCTATCGGTTGGCAATTTTCATTAAAAATTAAAGACGCGATCCTGTTGGGTCAGCCAAGTCCCGATCTCCTTGCGAGTGAGGAGCTGAACAGGAATTGTCAGGTCGCTTTCTTGAAGACCACGGTCATACATATCTTCACGGCACAAAAGTACGTTTTCAATCCCGTACATTTCTAACGCCTGTAGCATGGCCCCCGGGTTTTTCTGTGGCAAGCCCTCGGGCTGTTGCCCTTTAATTAGCTGATAAATCCCGTCTCCGAGAAATAGCAGGCTGGTGTCCATATCATAAGACGCTGATACGAGTGCCGTGTCCAAGGCATCCTTTGCGGCTGTTGATCCATAGGGTGGGCGTGTACTGATAATGCAGATCTTGGACATATCAAGCTCCAAACGTTATCAGGCGATCGCAGTGGATAGCGCCATCAACCAGTTGCCCCAAACCGGATACTGAAAATGCAGATGACATGTTGGGATGGGGTTTGTCGTAGCGATCACTTTCCGTTTCATCCAATACACCACGTCGCAGGGCTGCAGAAATACAAACAACCATGTCAATATCATGGTCTTTTGCCAGTGTTTCCCATTCGGCGTATAGATGAGGTTCATCCTGAGGGGGCACCGCAAGTGTGGACGCGGTGTGAACGGCGTCCTGGTATAAAAAGACCCGGTAAATGGTGTGACCACGGTTTATGGCGGCGCGGGCAAAATTCAGTGCGGTCTGACAGGCCTGGCTAGAGTAGGGGGCGCCATAAATGGCCAGTGTGTATTGCATTCCCTGTATCCAGAATCATGATTCGGGCAGTAGAAAAGGATTCTTACCTTTCTACCTGGTGGAGCGGGATGGATTCTATCATAGCCTGATGTGTTTCCTGCACCCACAAAAAAGCCCTGCATTTGCAGGGCTTTTTCACTGAGAACGTTGGTCAATCAATCATCACTGGCACCCAGCAGGTGCAGCAGGGCAGTGAACAGGTTATAGATGTTCAGGTACAGAGACACCGTTGCACGGATGTAGTTGGTCTCTCCACCATGGATGATCCGGCTGGTATCGAACAGGATCAGTCCGGACATCAGCAGAACGATACCGGCAGACAGTGCCAGTTGAGCGGCTGGTGCGTGGAAGAACATCAGGGCAATACCTGCGATGATAGCAACAATCAGGCCAACCATCAGGAAACCACCCAAGAAGGAAAAGTCCTTTCGTGTCGTAAGGACATAACCGGACAGCGCAAAGAAGACCAGGGCCGTACCTGCTAGAGCCTGGAAGATCAGTGAGGGTCCGTTAGACAGTGACAAATAGTGGTTCAGCATCGGGCCGAGCGCTGCGCCCAGAACACCTGTGAAGGCAAAAACCGCTACAAGGCCTTTAGCTGAGTCAGCCGTCTTCTGAACAACAAAGATCAGTCCAAAGCCCACCAGGCTGAGAACCAGAGCCGTCATACGGCTGATTTCCAGCGCCATGGCGATACCGGCCGTCATGGCGCTGAATAAGAGGGTGGCGCCCAGAAGCATGTAGGTGTTCCTCAGAACACTGTTCATACTTGTACTGACGCCCACCTCCCGCTGTGCGTAATTCGTAGGATGCTCGTTCATGATAAAACTCCCTGAGTTATCACTATTGCTTATGTTCTATTGATAAGGATACCGCCGAATAGAACGAATTCAAGAGACAGGCCGTTGACTCTAAAGAATTTTTCAGTATTATTGCCGTCGTCCTGAGCACACAGGGCTCTGCCGGAGGGATGGCTGAGCGGTTGAAAGCACCGGTCTTGAAAACCGGCGTGGGTTAATAGCCCACCCAGGGTTCGAATCCCTGTCNCCGGTTCCACGTATTTCTAACAGAATAGCTGATTTTTGGCCTTTCCTGCTCTCTGTTCTCTGCAAAGCCCCTACTTTTGATTTCGACTAGGGAGTTTGGTTTCTCCTTATATATCAGCAGGTTACGTAATTTCCGAAAGACCTTTGTCAAAACTGTTAGTTTGGTAAGTTTAAGTAACCGAAATGAATAAAAAACCACCAGATCGGTCTATGAAAATAATTTTTACGGACAAGCGGCTATCAGCATAGCGTTGTGCGGTATTTTATGGGTTATAGTACTTATGACTTG
>NZ_BAABFL010000035.1:0-29943 GCF_039540975.1 Kistimonas scapharcae | reverse complement strand
AATCCGTTTGTGCCAACGTCAAAGTCGGCTATCCCGCCACCGGTCTTGAGGATGACTTGGAAGTGCCGGCCATACTGGTGCAGTTGGAATCACTCACTGAACTCAACCGCAGTGGCCATCGTGGGCTTTACCAGCTGCAATTGCTGATCAGTCTGGCGGTTCGCACCAGTGAGGCATCCACTGAATCACTGCTGCAGCTCAGCCATCAGGTCCGTCAGGCATTAGTGCCGGGTACCAGGCTTTGCCCTGAATCGCGCAAACACCAACTGACGGAAACCCAGTTTGATATCGCCCCGGCCCATGGACGGCTGTCGTTTGCGGATATGGGCCTACACATCGAAACCGTTCTCGTTCCCTGAACATTTCCACTATCCCAAACAAGGAAAGGATATCCCTATGTCACAAGTGGATCGTAGTTTTATTGGCGCCGGTAGTATTCATATCCAGCCGTACGACCAGTCAGCACCTTTGTTGCCGGTAGGCAATGTCAGCGAGTTTACCTTCAGCTTTGAGGAAGAAAAGAAGGAGCTAAAAAACTACCTGGGCGGTGGCGGCAACCGTAATGTGGTGTCACGTATTTCAGGGATTACCGGTTCCATCACCGCCCATGATTTCACGGCAACGAATATTGCCCTGGCCCTGCGCGCCTCGGTCAGTGAGATTGGTGCAGGTGCGGTGACCGACGAACCTCATGTCAGCCACGGTATTGCCGATGAGCTGATTCCCTTCGACAAGCTGCCGGACATTAATCAGTCAATCACCGTCAACGATAGCCTGGCCAGCCCGCTGACGGAAAATGTGGATTATGAACTAACCAAATCCGGTATCCGTGTATTGGACGGCGGCGTCATCAACGATCAGGGAATTACCGTGTCCTATACGCCGCTGGTCGCCAATGCGGTACAGGCACTGGTGGAGTCAGGTCGTGAGTTTGCGCTTTTTATGGAAGGACTCAACGATGCCCAGGAAGGCTTGCCATTCAGCATCCGGGTGCATCGGGTGAAATTCTCTCCGGTGCAGAACCTGGGCTTTATCTCGGAAGACTTTGCCAGTATTCCGCTGGCCATGGACATTCTTGCCGACCCGACGATTAGTAGCGCCGGCCTGAGTCCGTTTATGCGGCTGGATCTGGCGCAATAACGTGGCGACCCTGCGCGATTCGGCCATCCGGCTCACCCTCAAGGCTCGTGATCTGCTCTCCGGTGTCATTCGCAAATCCGCAGACTCCCTAGGTGAGCTGGATGACCGTGCCCGTGATCTCAAAACCGAACTGAAAGCGTTAGAGCGTCAGGATCGTTTGCTGACGGCGTTCCGGAAACAGGTCACCACGGTACGGGATAGTAATCGGGCCTATCGGGAGGCACAAAACCGTGTCGTGGAGCTGGCTCGGGCCTACGGCAAAACAGAACAACCTTCCAAACGCCTGCAACAGCAGTTGACCTCAGCCCGCAAGACCGTTAGCGCGCTCAATGATCAGTACGGAAAGCAGCGGGACAAGCTGGCTGAACTCCGTCGCTCCCTTGAAAAACAGGGGCTCTCGAATCGCAATTTGGCTGGCCAGCAAGCATCTCTGCAACAAAAGCTCAAGGCGACAGCCGAAGCCTACCAGTCTGTTTCCCGCAAGGCTCGAACCACCCGTGAGACGCTGCGTCGCAACCGGTTTCGTCAAACTGCATCAGACGCCGACAATGCTCGGAAAAGCGTTAATCGGTTGTCGGGATCTTTCCTTCGTCTGGTCACCGCCGCCTCGGGGCTTTACCTCATTAAACGTGCACTGACAGGGATTCTGGAAACGGGGGATCGGTTCGAGCGTCTACGCATCCAGCTCAACGCCATCATGGGTTCCATTGAAGCAGGGGGCGAGGCAACCGACTGGATCCGCGAGTTCACCCGCAACACGCCATTGCAACTGCAACAGGTTACCGATGCGTTTGTTACCCTGAAGAACTTTGGCCTGGATCCCATGGGCGGTACCTTGCAGGCGCTGGTAGACGTAAACAGCAAGCTGGGAGGCAGTTATGAACGACTGCAGCGTATCAGTCTGGCGCTGGGGCAGGCCTGGGGTAAGCAGAAACTGCAGGGCGAGGAACTCCGGCAGTTGATTGAGGCCGGTGTCCCGGTCTGGGAGCTGCTGGCCAATGTCACTGGTCGTAATGTCACCGAGCTTCGCAAACTCTCCGAGCAGGGCAAGCTGGGCACTGATGTCATCCGGGGATTGATCACCGAGATTGGACGTTCGTCGTCCGGTGCTGCGGCGGCCAATATGCAGTTATTGTCTGGTTATGTCTCAAACCTCAAGGATCGCTGGGAAGAGTTCAAAAATGCGGTCGCTGAAAGCGGCTGGCTGGATTATGTGAACTCAGCCCTCGCTACTCTCAGCAGCAAGCTGGATAAACTCGATAAGGATGGTCGGTTACAGGCGCTGGCCCAAGCCATTTCAGACAGTTTCATTGCCATGGCAGAAGGTATCCGCGGCGCCTTTGATGGCATTACCCTGGATGACTTTGTCGAGCGGGTGCGTCAGGGATTTACCAGCATTGCTGAGCAGGCCAGCGGCATTGTTGGCGCCTTTCGGATCATCGGCAATACCATCAGCGTTTTCTTTAACAGCTTTACCCTGGTGGTTAAAGGCGCTGCGACGTTTATCAGTGGCGCCTTGGCGCAGATTACCCAAGGCGTCGCTGATGTACTGGAGGTCTTTGATGCAGATGAGCTGGCTGAGAAAACCCGTCACTTCAGTGAGGCCACCCGAGATGTGATGTCCGGCTTTGCCCGGGAAACAGCTGAAGACGCAAAACAGATCCGTGCGAACCTCGATAACATGGCCTCAGCATTCACCGGTAGCCAGAACCAAATACAGCAAGCGACAAAGCAGACTGCCGCCAAGGTCAAAACGGCCAACGAGGCTGTGCAGCAGAGCAATGAGGAAACCGCTGAATCCACCGCCAGTCTTTACAGCGATATCCAGACTGCAATGGACGCCATTGATGCCTCGGACACTAGTGCCGAGCTGGCGGATATCGGTGTCATACTGGCTCGTTCCTATAACGAACAGAAGCTCTCAGCGGAGGATTACCAGAGCGCTGCAGAAAAACTCAAAGATAAGCTGAAAGAGCTCAAGGACGCCGCCAAAGAGACTTCTTCCGGTTTTAAATCGATCAAAAGCGACGGTGGCGAGGCATTCGCAGGACTTACACAAAGCGCCGGTAACGCCCAATCGATCACTGGCATGATGGCCAACCATATCAACGGTATTACCAGTGAGCTCCATGCCATGAGTCCTGCGGCAGAAGCCGCATTTCAGGCGATCAATTCCGGCAACAGTAGCGATGGTATTCGCAATACCGGTGGTGAAATAGAAAAGCTCAGGGATCAACTGGGCAAGGCACGACAAAAAGCTGATGACCTCAGTCAGTCCATGGGACACCTGGAAGCATCCGGACTCAGCGACTGGTTCAAGAATACGGCTATCGCTGCAGAGGCCACCAAGGTTAAATTTCTGGAACAGAAAATTGCCTTTGAAGAACTGATGCAGGCATGGCAAAGCGGTGAGAGCACCGCACAGTCGTTTACCCGTCAGGCGTCTGCAATGGGTAGCAGTCTGAACCTGCTCAATGATGCTGATCTTGGTGCTTTGACCGGCGCCCTGGATCAGGCCCGCCAACAAATGGATGCCCTGAACGACAGCACCCGCAATACTCTGGAAAGTCTGCAAAATGAACTTGATCAGTTGCGTGGCAATACCGAAGCGGTAGAAAAACGGAACTTTGAACAACGCAACAGGGAGTTAGAAGCGGAACTGGACGATGCTCGCCAGAAGGGCGATGGTGAGTCCATCAATAATCTGGAAAAAGCACTGCGGCTTAATCGACAGGTGTATAACGAAAAGCGTCGTCAGCTTTACGATGAGCAACGCAAGGAACGCAGCCGTGAGGAAGATCAACGTCCGGCCTCACAACAGCCAAAACTCACACCTGCTAATCCTCCGCAACAAGTCAACGCTCCAGCGACTCCCGAGAAGATCATTCGTTTGGAATATCCCGGCGGGCAAGTCGATGTCGGCCTTCGTGACAGCGACGAAATGAAACTGCTCAAGGCGCTGGAGACCGCCGGAATGAGATCCATCTGATGACGCTGGATGACATTGAACTGCCCGATGATCTGCTTTGGGTGAATGAATACCAATGGCAGCCCGTCGCGCAGGAAACAGAGCGAACCCTGACCGGCGCCTTGCTGGTGCAGGAACAGGCGAAGCTGTATGGGCGGGAGATTGAGCTTTCCGGGGAGCAATCGGGTTGGGTTTCTCGATCCATAATCGAAGCACTCAAAGTACTGGAAGCGGAAGCTGGCAAGATCATGACTCTGACACTTGCTGATAGCCGTACCTTTTCAGTGATCTTCGACCGCAGCAATGGCGCGGCAGTCGAGGCCCAGCAGGTGCTTCCCTACGCCTACCCCGATAACGATTACCTTTACTCGCTCACCATCAGGCTGCTGACTGTCGCACCCTGATCACACGGAGAACCATGGATGGCAATTCTTCCGGATGACGTCAAACTCTACGGCTCGCAACGTCTGACCGACGAGTCTGACGGCGGCGGTCGTGCCACCGGTAATGAAGTGATTGACGGAGATATCAATAACCTGTTCCGGGATATTTCCCGCATTGACCGGACTATTGGTGATGTCTCTCTGCGAAAGGTCTATGCCGGTGTCAGTACTGACAATACTGATCCTTACCTTGGCGCCCACCTCATTATTACCGAGCCTCCGCAGGATACCAAAGTCGATGTTCTGCTGTTCAATACTGACAGCCAGACTGATGAGCGTACTGAAGCCCGTAACCGGATTGAGTCCTATGTGGTTCCGGCCGTGGATTCATCATGGGAGCTATTGGGTGATCAGTTGGTGGGGCAGCGCAGCATTCAATCTGTACAGCGCTCTGAAGACAGGTTGCCGGAAATAGGTGAAGTGTACCGACTGCTGGATGAGAACACCGGGGGCGAACAGTACATCCGTATTACCGATGTCACCGCTAGCACTGAAACCTTCACGATCAGTCGCAATGACAACTATGTGGACTTTGTCCGTCGTCGGCTAACGCTTGGCATCAGTTCACCATTGGAGCAGACATTTCCTGGAGGAACAGCAACACCCAGCGGCACCGAACGCAGGGACAGCAAAACAATCACCCGGGTGCAAAGTACGCAGGTGGCTGATGCCGCTAAATACTATGGAGCCTCTCACCTCAAGGAAACGGCAAGCGCCAACAGTACCAAAATCAAGGTCAACAGTATCTATGCCCACCTGGTACCCAGTGCTACCAGTGAGACCGCCGTGATTGATGAACCGGGTTACGGTGCCAGCCGTCAGATCCTGCCAACGCGCAATGGCACACTGAACACGACACTGGTATTTGGCCATATCCAGGGGAACCAGTCCCGCTCTTATCTTGGTGCCGGTGTGGTGCGCGGAAGCCTTATTTTATCGGTAAGCGGGGCTACCTACGAAGACAACGGCGCCGGTGCACTCATCCATGTCTCCGGCTCCGATGCCTTCGAGCGCATTACCATTGATTACGAAACCGGGCAGATCGACACATACCGGACAACCAGTTATTTCACCGGTAACGCCAGCGCCACCTGGCAGCCGGGTACCGCTGCTACAGGCGTCAGTGTTTCAGAGGTGTTACAGATTGAATTGCAGAACCGGGGCTTTACCTACACCTTTGCTTTTCCTGAGGAGAAACCGCGGCCCGGTAGTTTTGTGCTGAGTTATATGGCGCTGGGCAAATGGTATGAACTGCGCGATCCCGGTAATGGACTTCTGACCGGTAACGGCAGTGGAACCATAGATTTCGCCACAGGTTCCGTTGCGGTGACGCTGGAGGCCATGCCCGATGTGGATACGGCGTTGGTGGTGAGTTATTCCTTGCCGTTTGCTGATGAGCTGACCATCCATACGGGCTCAGCGGTCGCACAACAGCCTGAGATTCGTCATGTCACAGCGCACCCGGGGATTAAACCGGGTAGCGTCACCGTGACCTATATCAGTGATGGCCAGAGCAAAACCCTGACAGATAATGGCGCGTCCATTCTTTCCGGCGCAGGTACCGGCAGCCTGATTTATGCCTCTGGCGAGCTGGCCTTTGTGCCGGAATCGTTGCCCGATGCTGGCACAGCAATAACAGTCAGCTATGAACAGGGCAACCAGATTACCAGCCCGGTCACGGTGGATGTAGATGGCAGTGGCACTGCTACCGGCACCATTCCCGGTGCACCTCTGTTGCCCGGCAGTGTGAAACTGTCTTTTACCTGTGAGCGGATCGGTGAAGTTCCCAGCGCCTGGAAGGGTTCCAATACCAAACCCATCGAGATTTATGATCGGGTCTATAACGTCACGCATATCGCATCCGATGACAGCAGCGGGGGCTGGAACGGTCGCGCCGGTTCCATCAACTATGCCACTGGCGAGTTCTCTCTCGAGGCTGAGCAGAACTACAACTATCAGACCTACAAGATCAACGCCTACAACTATGAGTTCGCTGGCAAGACCTACACCCGCCAACGCATCGAAGCGGATACCACCACACTGACGGAAACCTACCAGGGTAATACCATGTCCGTGGTGGCGCAGGAGAATGCGCTGTCCCATCTGCCAGAAAACGAAAGCGTCACGGTACCTGATCTGGTTATAAAACTGCTGCCACATACTTCAGAGCCATTGGTGCCAGGCTCGGTGATGTTTGAGTTTGGCGGAGCGTTTTATCAGGATCGCGATGGCGCCATCATCAAAAACCTTTCCACTGCTACCAATGCAGGAACCATTGTTGGCACCATCGATTATACCGGATCAGAAATCACTCTCAGTCAATGGTCAGATGGGGCGAATCCTGCTGTGAATCTGGTGGCCTCTGCGACGACGGCGGCCGGTTACCAAACTGACCGAGTGGCTTTTCGCACACCCGGAGCACCCATTCGCACCGGTAGTCTGCAGATCAGTGCTTTACGAGCAGATACCGGAGCCACTATTAGCGCCCAGGCCGATAACAATGGCCTGGTCAGTAGTCCGGAAATGTTGGGTTATATCGATTATCAGAGTGGCTGGTGCCAGATCGAGTTTACGGATGTTGTGAATCCCATTCATGTGATTCCGCAGTCTATTCGCTTCAACAGTGTGGTGCTGACCAGCATTCCGCTGGACAGTGATTTGGTTGGTCTGGATCCGGTGCGTTTGCCTGCGGATGGTCGTGTACCTATTTACCGTACCGGTGATGTTGTGGTCCTGGCTCATACCGGCACCACTACAGTGAACTCGCCCATGGCAGGGCAAACCGTGTCATTAAGTCGGGATCATCAGGCTGAAATCACAGTAATGGATGATACCGGTACACCGGTCAGTAGTGCTGATTACTCTGCGGATCAGGAAACTGGCACTGTAACCTTTGAGAACGATCTGGCCGGTACGCTCACCATCCATGACCGCATTGAGCAGATGGCGCTGGTCAGTGATGTGCAGATCAGCGGTGATATCAGCTTAGCCACACCGCTGGTCTGGGACTTTCCGACCGACGAAACCCTGGTCAGCAGTGCAGTAATTTATGGCGATCTTCAGTCCCGGGTACACGACGAGTTCACCCAGCGCACATGGGACAGCGGAGAACCCAACTGGAGCAATCACCGCATTGGTGATGACACCACCGCACAATACAACCTGATCAACTATCCCATCGAGGTCAGCAACAAGGGAGCGGTAGACGGCCGCTGGGCGATTATTTTTACCAGCAGTAGTACCTTCCGTGTGGTTGAGGAAAACCTTGGCATCATCGCCACAGGTTCCACCAATAGCGATTGCGCGCCACTGAACCCGGAAACCCATGTCCCTTATTTTATTATCCGGTTTGATGGTTGGGGCACCGGTTGGAGCAGCGGCAATGTGTTGCGCTTCAACACCACTGGCGCACTGGCACCTTGTTGGCTGGTGCGAACGGTGTTGTCAGGGCAGGGCTCCACTGACGATGACCGATTTACTTTGCAGATTCGGGGGGATGCAGACTGATGGCAACCCTGGCAATAGGCAACGGCAGTCAGATCAATCCTTTCCTGATCCAGACACCGGAGGACTTTGAGGCAGTCTGGCATCATTCGGAGAACTATTACTACGAGTTGACCACCGATCTGGACATGGATGGTCGCTACCTCAACCAAAACGACAATGGCGGCAGTTTCCATCTGGACGGTAAGGGTCACAAAATCATCAACATGACCTGTGATAATTATTGGCACTTCTTTGGCTTTGGCGATATCCGCAATATTGAGTTCTACATTGCCAGCGGCCTGACCAATGGATTACACCAGACTTGTTACAATGGCGCGGTGCTAAAGGATGTGCGAGTGCATTGGCAGCATAATGCCGATGTCTATTTATCAAAATCATGGCCGCAAGGTCAGCCGGTTTATCGGAACGTAGTACTGAGTGGTTTGGCGACGCTCAAGTACATCGCCAACCAGGGTGCCTTCGATACCAGCGGTTGTTATGTGGCGATGAATCGTGATCCAGGGACGAATGATGGTGAGCTGGTTAGCGATATTTATGATCCAGCGGAATACGTCAATCTGGATCCTGCCCTCTGGAATCTGACTGCAGGTAGTGTTCCTTCCCTGATACCGCAGACCGGCGACTACAGTCGTTATACCCATGTGCTGGGCACGACGCTGGTAGATGGTAGTCCTGTTCCAAGAACTGTGCGGGCAGTGACCATGCAACGCCATGAACTGATCGCACAGCTCGACAGCGCAGGTGATGGCAGTTTTGAGCTGGTCACCAGCCCCTACACCGATGGGATTCTGGTGTATGCCTTTGATGAGTACGGTAGCCTGCTGAAGGCTGACACAGCTTACAGTGTTGGTGCGATTACCCATCCCCAAACACCCAATGGCTATCGCTATTTCTGTATTCAGGCTGGTACGACAGATACAACACTTCCCGAAGAACCGTGGCCGACGGATCAGCTGGCCAGCGGTACCGCCATCTTTGAAGCCCATAAACTCCGCCAACCCATACTGCACGGACCGGTCACGCCGAAAAGGATTCTTGGCTGATGGGCAGTTACATTCCAAACCCTAACGCACTGGTATTGTCAGTACAGGGCGGGTATGACGCACCGGCTGCCGCCAATGTGGTGCTTGATGTTCCATCACCGGATGCAGCGCAGACCTTTGTCAGTGGCACGGTGTCGTTGAACGGTGAACCGGCAGATAAAGAGATCGTGGTCGTTTCCTACCGCGTGCAACAACGGCAGGGTCAATTGCCGGAGCGGACCATTATAGCAAGCGGTCAGAGTGAAACAGATGGTAGCTTTGATATTGACCTGAACGGCTTTGCTGAACCGGTATTGGTGCTCGCCATGGATGACTATGGCGATACTTGGCAGGCGAATACCCGTTACATTGTTGGTGATGTCATTCGCCCAACAACCGGTAAGTTCGAGGGTTTTGTCTACGAGTGCCTGGCTGAAGGGATATCAGGCTCATCGGAGCCGGAGTGGTGGGTGGATAATGACAGCACTAATACCGGGCTGGTGGGAACGGCGGTCTTCAAGGCAAAGCCTTTTTATCAGGCCATTGTTCATGGACCTTTGTTGCCGGCCATAAGAAACAACACGGTCGATGGCTGATTATATTCCTGATCCAGCGAGTTTAACGTTGGAGGGCGGCAGTGACTATTCAACGCCTGATGGGGCAAGTATTACCCTTGACGTGGCTTTCGGTGAGCCAGTCAATCCACCGCCTGTCAGCTGGCCGGTAGCGCCATCAATAACACGACAATGGCAGGCACGCTGGGAACCAGCAGTTGATAAACAGCAGGGCATAAGGATTGGCTGGCGGCCTGCGAGTCTGCAAATAAGTGAGGTGCAGCTCCGACTTCAGACTGCGACAATAAAGCTTGAGCCTGAATTGCAATCTCTCTGGGATAAGATTCCCGACAAGGATAGTGACTCCATTCAGTTCTGGGCCAGTAGTCACCGTTGTGAGTCTGACGCAGCAGGCTGGTGGGGTGATGTTCCTGCCAAAGACGCTGTACCTACCCGTACAGGTTGGGATGACAGTATTACTGCAAAAGAGATCAGCAGCGGCATATGGTGGGGAAATCCTCCCGGGAAAGATCAACGGCATGGCGCTGGCTGGTATCGGGTACAGGAGCACTTGCCCGACGATAGAGAGCCGAAAACGTATATTCCGGAACCGGCTCGTCTGGCCTTTGTGTTTCAGGGTGGACTCTATACTCCAAGCGAGAATGATGCTGTCTGGTTTGCCTTTGGTTCACCCGTAAGCCCAAAAGCGAGCAGACCACGTAATAGCAGCATGCAGTCGTCGTGGAATTTGGCAGAGCATTACAATCCTGCCTATCAGCTGCCTTGGGGAGAAGGGTGGAGCCAGCAACGGCGCGATGTGGATTACAGTATTCGGTTTGCAGCCAATACCGACCCTGTTGACCCCACAGATCCAACCGACCCGTCTGATCCCAAACCCCCTGAACGACCCGCCGACAAGGATACTTGGCTCATCATGAACACCATCAGTGTTGTCACGCTGCCGGATCAGCAACCACTGGATGTCACTGAGCTGGCCATTGAACTGGATATCGACAGTTTCACCTGGCAGCTGTCAGCGCAGATCAACAATCGCGCCAGTCTTAATCGGGTAGCGCCAGATCAGAATGGCCCGAAGGAAATCGAAGTCACCATTAACGGCTGGCGGTGGGTATTCATCGTTGAGCGTTATGAGGCTAGCCGCAGTTTTAACCGGGAGCGCTATCGGATTCACGGTGAGAGCAGAACGAAATTGCTGGCAGCACCTTACGCGCCTCTTCGATCCCACAGCGAGAGCTCACCTATCAATGCCAAGCAGGCAGCAATCCAGCAACTTGAGAACACTGGTTTTACTCTGGACTGGCAGAGCGAAGGCGACTTCGTCACACCGGATTGGACCTTTCAGGAAAATACCTTCTCTTACCATGAACAGACGCCGATACAGGTCATAGCTCGAATTGCAACGACGGCTGGAGCGGTTGTTATTCCATCTGCGGCGGAAGATGTCCTCACCATCCAACCTCGCTATCCGCAAAGCCCGTGGGACTGGCAACCAAAAACTGCAATCACGCAGTACATCATCCCCGAGAGCATGGTCATCAGCCTTTCAGCCCAATGGAAACCAGAGCCACAATACAATGCGATTTATGTGTCGGGGATTCATGCTGGTGTTTCTGTAAACATCAGACGCCAGGGAACAGCTGGTAATGAACCAGCACCGGATATTTACGACGACTGGCTGTTGGATGTAGGGCTAAATACTGAGCGGGGAAGGAATGAACTGGCCAAGACTGGCAATCAGTCGATTGTGACGCTGGAGTTGCCATTGATGCCAGTTGGTGAGCCGCCGGGGTTAATTTTTCCGGGTAAATTGGTTGAGGTTATTGAGGCTGGCAAGTTTTGGTATGGGCTCAGCCTATCCGTTTCTATAAGTGCTGTAGGTGGTGGAAATGGCAGGGTGACTCAGCGAGTAGAGCTTGAGAGGCATTACTAATGGCATCAACCAATATCTGGCAGCGTTTCAAGGGACTAATACCTACAGGAAGTCGTTATGTTGTTACTATCATTGCTCTTAACGGTAATGGCACGAGTCAGGCACTGTTACGGGATGGTTCAGTTGTTGTGGTTGATGGTGAGTCAGCCTCTGTTGGTAGTAGAGCCTTTATTGTTGATGGGAACGTAGTAAGTAAGGCGCAGGAGTTACTCCAATACGAGCAAGAAATCTGATGGCCGAGAATTCGTAGGTTTGAGAGGGTTTCATACTCAAAAGGCATTAGTTTAAATGCATATCGTATATGCTCAAAATAACAGGTCAATAGACTTGGGTAGGGGCAGTGCCCTTTAAGGGATTCGTTATACCCTGTCTCGATGTTAGATGCAGGAAGGGGTATAATTTTGTCATTATGAACTTATGGATGCGTGGATGGTGCACGAAATAGATGCGATAGATCTGTTCTGTGGGGCTGGTGGTTTGACAAGAGGGTTACTGGACGCAGGGATCAATGTCTTGGGAGGTGTGGATTGTGATCCAGCTTGTCGCTACCCGTATGAAAAAAATAATAGAATTCGATTTATAGAAGCAAACATTGAGGATGTGCATCCTGACGAATTACGTGCCATGTATGATAATGGAAGAGTCCGTCTTTTGGCTGGGTGTGCTCCTTGTCAACCATTTTCAAAATACAGTCAGGGAAGAGACTTGTCTCAAGATGGGAAGTGGGGATTACTGTATCATTTCTCTAAGCTGGTCAAGGCATTACAGCCAGATCTGATAACTATGGAGAATGTACCCGAAGTTGTACGGCACAGCGTATTTGATGACTTTGTGGGAGACCTTCGAAAGAGAGGTTACCATGTTCATTACCAAGTAATGGATTGTCGTCTGTTTGGATTGCCACAATCTCGTCAACGTATGGTGCTTATGGCATCTAGGTTGGGTGAAATAAGAGTTCCAGAGCCTACTCACAATGTGGCTTCCTTTAGGACAGTGAGAGATGTAATAGGAGATTTGCCTCCACTCAAAGCAGGTGAGCAAAACTCGCGAGATCGTCTTCATGTATGTTCAAGATTATCAGAACTTAATCTAAGGCGAATTCGTCAATCAGTGCCTGGAGGGTCGTGGAAAGACTGGGATCCGGAGTTGATTGCAAATTGTCACCAGAGCGAAAGAGGTAGAACATACCGAAGTGTTTATGGTCGTATGAGCTGGGATGAGCCTGCTCCTACGATGACAACTCAGTGTTTTGGCTTTGGAAATGGAAGATTTGGTCATCCACAGCAAGATAGAGCAATATCTCTACGAGAAGCAGCAATATTTCAAAGCTTTCCACCTGAATATGAATTTGTGCACCCTGATAGTCCAGTGCATATGAAAGCTGTTGGACGTTTAATTGGGAATGCAGTACCGGTTACGCTAGGTCGAGCCATTGGGAAGACTCTGATTGAGCATGTTTGCCTGACAAGCAGTCAAATATGTCAATCATATGCTTCACAGTGCCCAAAGCCGCTTGCGGCTGAACATTCGTGACTAGTACCAATACGATCAAGTTAGACAGAAGTTGGGTTAGTTCATGCTCCTGCATTGATGTGTTAGCACAAGAAATACACTACCAATCAGTGGTGAGGTTTGGAGTAGCACTGTATTAGGTATGAAAGGTCATTATGTCGCGATAAACGGTTGTTTGAAGGAACCTCTCCGAAGATAATCTTACTTTAACTCTTGCGATCTGGTAGGCGATCGGCAGATTCTAATCAATATGCCGATCGTTTTCTTTCTGTTTTGAATTCAAGTGTTAGGCTGTTGGAAATACGCCGTCAGAAGTACGCTTTATGCAAAAGTGACTACTGAGATTCTTGGACGGTAGTGTGTCTAAAAAATAGACTTTTCATCTCTTTTTCTCCAACCAATAACCCACTCCCTTCGAGCATTCCCTTGGAAAAATCATGGTAGATCAAATAAATACCTATGGCAGGCCTGAGCCTGGTCAACTTGTAGAAGTGCGCCGACGTCAGTGGCTAGTTGCAGATGTCAACGCATCTGAAATGCATGAACTCCCTGGTCAAATTCAACACATGGTTTTGCTGAGCTCTATTGAAGAGGATGCTGTTGGTGATGAGCTTGAGGTCATTTGGGAGATAGAGCCAGGTGCTCACATTATTGAAAAGGCAGGCCTTCCGGAAATAACCGGGTTTGACGACCCTGAAAAATTAGAGGCTTTTCTTGATGCAGTTCGTTGGGGGGCTGCTACCAATGCAGATCGCAACTTTCTTCAGGCTCCATTCAGAAGTGGGGTCAGCATTGAAGACTTCCAGCTGGATCCATTAGTCAGGGCCATTGAAATGGCCCGAGCCAACCTGCTGATAGCTGACGATGTAGGACTGGGTAAAACCATTGAAGCGGGCCTGGTTATTCAAGAACTGCTGCTGCGACATCGAGCACGAACGGTTCTGGTGGTTTGTCCCGCCTCTCTCCAGGAAAAGTGGCGAGTGGAAATGCAGGAAAAGTTCGGTTTGGAATTTAAAATTGTCGACAGTAACTATGTCAGAGACATCCGCCGAAAGCTTGGAATTCATGCTAACCCATGGACGTCTTTCCCCAGACTGATAACCTCCATGCATTGGGCCAAGTCAGGAGAAGGCCTGAGAACAATGAAAGATATTCTGCCTCCTCATGCAGAATACCCCAGGAAATTCGATATTCTTGTGGTTGATGAGGCTCACCACATAGCGCCTGCAAGCTCAACTCATTACGCAATGGAGAGTCAAAGAACTCGTTACATCCGAAACATTGCACCTCACTTTCAGCACCGGCTTTTTCTCAGTGCAACGCCGCACAATGGCTATACAGAATCCTTCACCTCTCTTTTAGAGCTACTGGATGATCAAAGGTTCGCCCGCACCATTGAACCGGATGAAGAGCAGTTAGCTCAGGTTATGGTCCGGCGGTTAAAAACAGACATCGTAGATGCTGATGGGAACAGGGTTTACCCCGTCAGAAAGCTGCATGCACTCGAAGTAGCCTATTCCAGTAGTGAAAGGGACATTCATTCCACGCTTAAGGCGTATTGCGATAGCCGTACGAAAGCTGCCAGAGAAAATGGCTCAATCAGTGGAACTGAGTTTATTCATAAACTGCTGAAAAAGCGCCTGTTCTCCTCCCCTGCTGCCTTTGCTTCCACACTGGAAAAGCACATACAGACCATTGAAGGTAAAACCGACCGCACCGAGCGAAATACACTGGATGAGCGTATCTTGAAAAAACGAATCCAGAAAGCACAGGAGGATTTTTCTGACGATGAAGAATATGAAGCCGCCCAGGAAGAAGTTGTAGAAGAGGTTGGTAAACGAGCCTTACCTCTGACAGCTGAACAGAAGCTTTTGGTGTCTGAAATGCGTCATTGGGCGCAAGATATGCGCAACCGGGTAGACGCCAAGGCAAATGCTATTCTGGATTGGGTTGATTCTCATCTAAAAACAGATGGTGAGTGGAATAACGAACGAGTCATTCTTTTCACAGAATATCGCACGACCCATCAATGGCTGCACCAGCTACTCAGTAGCCGTGATCTTGGAGGTGATCGGTTAAATATCATCCATGGCAGCATGGATCATGATGAGAGAGAGAAAATCAAAGCAGCCTTTCAGGCTGATCCTGAAGTTTCCCCTGTAAGAATCCTTCTGGCAACGGATGCTGCATCGGAAGGTATCGACTTACAAAACCACTGTCGCTATCTGGTCCATGTTGAGATCCCATGGAATCCTAATGTCATGGAGCAGCGCAATGGCCGTATAGATCGACATGGCCAGCGTCACTCTGAAGTTCATATCTGGCATCCGGTAGATAGCCAATTCGATAAAGATAATGTGAACCGTAACATCAACGTCAACAAACTAGAGGGGCAGTCTGAGTTTCTGATGCGAGCGGTCAGAAAGATTGATGCAATGCGGCAGATGTTAGGCAGTGTGGGCCCGGTAATTGAGCAGCAAATTGAAGAGGCCATGCTCGGCAAACGGCAGGATCTGGATACCCGGGTGGTAGAAAAAAAGGCTGAGCAGAGTCAAAAGCTGATCAAGTCGGAGCGCCAGCTTAAAGAAAAGATTGCCAACCTGCATGCAAAAATCCTGGAGACTCAGAACGACTTTCATATGACGCCTGAGCGTATTGCAGAAACTGTGAAGACGGCTTTGGCTCTGGCGGATAAATCAGCTTTAACGCCTGCCACTCTACCAAACACGCCTGATGGCAGTATCTATAAAATGCCACAGCTGTCAGGGTCATGGGCCAAATGCTGGGAGGGCCTTCGTCATCCTCACACTGGGATAATACGCCCCATTACATTTGATCACGCTGTAGCCAAAGGTCGAGATGATGTTGTGCTGGTCCATTTGAATCATCGACTGGTGCAAATGTCATTGCGCTTGCTCCGGGCTGAGGTTTGGGCGCATGAGGATGTAAAAAAACTGCACCGGGTTGCTGTTCGCTCAATTCCTGATGACCAGTTAAATTCGCCAGCCGTTATGGTGGTATCCAGACTTGTTGTGACTGGAGGGAACCATCATAGATTACATGAGGAACTTACCTTCTCAGGTGGTTATATCAAAGATGATCGGTTCGCAAGAGAACGTGGTGTGGGTGTCATTGATGCCTGGAATACAAATGCCAGACCTGCTTCGGTTCCGGACTTAGTCTTGTCAGCCCTGAAAGAACGCTTTAAAAAGAATGAAGGCTCTATCATTCAAGCTTATGAAGCTCGATCCCGTGAGCGTTTGAAGGGATTAGAGGGGACTCTTACAAATCTGAAGAAAAGAGAAATAAAAAATATCACAGCAGTGCTGGATGAGCTGGAACGCGCAATTAAAGCTGAGCTGAAAAAAGATGACGATCCTGAGCAGTTTTCGTTGTTCTCTGAAGATGAGAAAACACAGCTACGGAAAGATAATGCTGCGCTAGAAGCCCGCTTGGCCAAAATTCCTGAAGAAAAGGCACTGGAAGTGGCTGCAATAGAGCAACGGTTTGCTGGCCTTACCCACAGAACATTCCCGGTCGCCATTATTTTCATGGTGCCAGAATCATTGCTTTCGAGATAAACAGTAGCGAGATAAAACCATGAGTGATTTTAATCAACATGCCGAGTGGCTCTCTCTGCTGGATATCTCCGGGCCATTTCTGGCTGTGCCGGTATTAAAAAAGGCCTTTCCCCAGGATCTTGATAAGCTTGAGCCAGCCAAGAAGAAAAAGCTCAATCAAGCCTATGAGGAATGGCTGGAAGTTCAGGAAAGTGATGATGTTGATCTCGCAGAGATTCATGGGGCATGGATCAACCTGGTTCTGGGAGACATTCTTGAATGGTTCGACGAAGACGAAAATTCACTGGTAGCTGGTGATGATCTGCCAACTGAGCTTAGCCATACTTTGCCGGAATATGACATTACACTAAAACCGGATTTTGGCTTAGTGAATGACCAAACCAATCAGTGCATGTTACTGGTGCAAACATATGCTCCGGGTTATGACCTGCAAGCTCCGACCAAGGGCGATGGTTGGATGGCATCCGCTACCGAAAGAATGGTTCAGCTATGTCGTGCAACAGGTGTTCGCCTTGCATTATTAACCAATGGTGAGCAATGGTTGCTCATAGATGCTCCAGTGGGTGCGGTCACCACGTTTGCCAGTTGGTATGGCCGAATCTGGCAGCAGGAGCCGGTAACTCTTCAGGCATTTATTGCACTGCTTGGTATCAGGCGCTTTTTTGTCGATGAGTCAGAACAGCTGCCTGCGCTACTGGATGAGTCTCTCAAGCATCAGGATGAAGTCACTGACGCCTTGGGTGAGCAAGTCCGCCGGGCAGTAGAGGTGCTGGTTCAGTCTCTGGATCGGGCCGATCAGGACAGAAACCGTGAATTACTGAGAGATGTTCAACCCGCTGAACTTTACGAAGCAGGGTTGACCGTCATGATGCGGCTGGTCTTTTTGTTGTGTGCTGAAGAACGTGAGTTGCTTCTGCTGGGGGATGAGCGATTTGAAGCGCACTATGCAGTATCCACTTTGCGAATGCAGCTGAGAGAAGTCTCCGATGAGGTCCTTGAGCGCCGTCTGGATGGCTGGTCCCGGTTACTGGCGATTTTCAGAGCAGTTTATGGCGGTGTTGAGCATGAAGGTATGCGAATGCCAGCACTGGGTGGCTCATTATTTGACCCGGATCGCTTTCCTTTTCTGGAAGGAAGGGCGAAAGGCTCCTATTGGAAAACCGATCCTGCAAAGCCATTACCTATTGATAACCGAACCGTTCTGCTGTTGCTGGACTCCATACAGCTGTTTCAGGGGCGATCACTGTCATACCGGGCATTGGATGTTGAACAGATCGGTTATGTTTATGAAGGTCTTCTTGAAAGAACAGTAAAAAAAGCGACTGATGTCACCCTTGAACTGGATGCAACCAGAAGTGCAAAAAAACCTTGGATAACGTTGGGAGAATTAGAGTCAGCGCATCTTGATGGGCAAAAAAGATTTGAATCTCTATTGCAGGAGCGGACGGGAAGTTCTATCAACCGTGTTCGTAATGATCTGGCAAAAAGCGGTGATGAAACCTCTTCAGATAAGTTGCTGACCGCCTGTAATGGCGATGAACAGCTAAGGGACAGGTTACTTCCTGTTTTTCATTTGCTTCAAACCGACCGCTGGGGATATCCGCTGGTCTACCCCAAAGGTGCCTATATGGTCGCCATGGGGGCTGACCGCAGAGAAACCGGTTCCCACTACACGCCCAAGTCTCTGACCGAAGCCATTGTCAAAGAAACACTGGAGCCTGTGGCTTATATTGGGCCAGCCGAGGGTAAAGAGCGGCAAGACTGGGTGCTTAAACCCGCTGCAGAACTGCTGGATCTAAAAATTTGTGACCTTGCCATGGGCTCTGGTGCTTTTCTGGTACAAGTCTGCCGTTGGTTATCCGAGCGTTTGGTTGAAGCCTGGGAATTGGCTGAGAAATCAGGTAGAGCTATTTCTGCTGAAGGTGACGTATTGGATGCACTTGGCAAAAAAGAGCCACTTTCAGCACAAGCAGAAGAAAGGCTGTTGACTGCCCGCAGGTTAATTGCTGAGCGCTGTCTTTACGGTGTTGATATGAACCCGCTGGCGGTTGAACTGGCAAAGCTCTCCATCTGGTTAATTACGCTGGCAAAGGGTCGCCCATTTGGTTTTCTGGATCACAACCTGCGACATGGCGATAGCTTGCTGGGCATCCAGAATCTGGATCAGTTGCTCTACCTCAATATGGACACGGCTAATGGTCAACGGCAGTTGTTTGCTCAGAAGATTGAGCAGGCCGTTCATGAAGCGATTGAATTACGGAAAGCCCTACGCTTACAGCCTATTCGAGACATCAAAGATGTTGAGGTGATGGCGCATCTGGATGCTCAGGCCAAAGAAAAATTAAGGTTGCCAGAGTTGGTCGCGGATGCCTTAATCGGTGAAACCATTAAAAATGGAGGTAAAACGCCAGATACAGCCATTCTCTCCATTTATGCGGGTGAAGTACTCAATGGTGATAATCAGCAGTTAAAACAGCTTGAAAAGATGGCAAAGCGTGGTTTGGCTACCGACCTACCATCTGGAAAGCCTCAGCGTAAGCCATTTCACTGGCATTTGGAGTTTCCAGAAGTTTTTGTTGGTGGCCGAAATGGATTTGATGCGATTGTTGGTAACCCTCCCTTCCTGGGTGGCCAGAAAATTACAGGTGTTTCTGGTACTCAGTATCGTAATTTCCTTGTAGAGCAGATTGCGTTTGGAACAAGAGGCTCTGCGGATTTGGTTAGCTACTTTTTCCTGAAAGCATACTCAATACTGTCATCTAATGGGTGTTTTGGTCTTTTGGCTGTAAACACGATTGCTGAAGGCGACACGAGAGAAATAGGTCTTAAGCAAATATTGTGTTTGGGAGGTCAAATTTTCTCAGCATATCCAAATGAACCATGGCCTGGAAATGCAAATGTTGTCACAAGCAGGGTACATTTAGTTTCTACCGCAGACTGGCAGGGAGATATACAGCTAAATGGCAGGAAAGTTAAGCAAGTATCCGATTCCTTGACAGAGAGAGTTCAGTGGAGTCCAGTCAAATTACAAAGCAATTCTAGCCTTGTCTATCAGGGCTCAATTATCTTAGGACTTGGTTTTACGATTGATAAAGATGAAGCAGTTGAGTTCATTCAACACAATCCAGAGGTAAAGAAAATTCTTTTGCCGTATTTGATTGGAAAAGAGGTTAACCGTTCTCCGACAGCAGAACCAGAGCGCTATGTAATAAATTTTTGGGATTGGTCAGATCATAAAGCAGAAAAGTTCTCTCCAGATGTTTTCTCTAAAGTTCAAGTAAATGTTTTACCTGAGAGATTGGAACAAAAGGATAAAGGGGCAAAAGCGAAGTGGTGGCTTCATCTTCGGCCAAGGCCTGAACTTTATCATTTGATTGGACGAGGTTCTCTTTTTGATCATCACCCCAAGGGCTGGATAAATGATGATCACCGTCTTAATCAGGTGATGGTATTTGCCACGGGAGCCACAAAGTACCCTTGTTTTACCATGGTCCCCAATGAATATATATATTCCCACTCACTTTGCGTCGTAGCAAATGACAGTTTCGGGGTGTTTAGTATCTTGTCTTCTGATTTACATGCGGTTTGGGCTTGGGAACATGGATCAAAAATGAAGCAAGACCTGCGTTACACTCATGGCGATGTATTTGAAACATTCCCGTTTCCTGAAGGTGTATTAACTGGCTCAGACAGCACTTTAATGTCTATTGGGCAACAGTTCTTTGAAGACCGAAAGGCTTATATGTTGGCTTGCAGCAAAGGCATGACCAAATTCTATAACGATTTTCATGACCCCGAAGTGGACTCTTCAGAAATTGAAGCGCTCAGACAGCTTCAAGCAGAACTAAACCATAAACTGCTCTCTATGTATGGCTGGGGTGATCTGAATCTAGACCATGGCTATCATCAGGTTGGCTATCTGCCCGAAGGCAAGAACCTTCGCTATACCATCAGCGAAAAAGCTCGTGAAGAGATACTTTATCGTCTTGCCATGCTGAACAAATCACGACATGAGGAAGAGTTGCGCACAGGAGTATCCAAGCCGAAAGGGAAAAAGGCTCCAGCTAAAAAAACGGTCAAACCCAAAGTAGCCAAAAAATCCGAAGAAGCTGCACCACAGATGGGGTTGTTTCAACCGGATCCAGAGCCACCCAAAAAGGCTACGGGAAACCAGTGGGGCTCCACAGCTATTCACCAGATCTGTGCCTGGTTAGAAAATAACGAAGGAAAGGCGTACTCCAGGGATGTCATCCTCAACGGCTGCGGTGCTGATCCAAAAGAGTGGGACTCAGCTATCAAAGAGTTGCTGGCTGATGGTGATGTTGAGCAGGTCGGCAGCGGCGATCAGGTTAAATTCAGAGCGAAGATGTAATCATGGAACAGTATTCTGCAGACCTTCGGGTTGGATCAACGGACTTCAATAGTAGTGGCTGGCAGGAGGTTATCTCTTCAGCTGATCGCGAAGAATACTATTATCTTTCTCAGGCTTTTTGTCATGCCGCCAGAGAAGCATCAGAAGCTGGCCATATGGCTAAGTCCAAGATTCTGTGGCTGCTAGGGAAGGCCTGCTCAATGCGGTTGGTTCCTGATTCCAGGAATGAGCCTTTTGCGCCTATGGTTTTTGTCGATGATAACCCTTCAGATGAGTGGAGTGTTTTCACTTCAGCAGATATACAGTTTTTTGGCGAGATTCTTGACTCAGTTTCTGATCCGATGATAGCTGCCCGTCTGGCAGATCTGCTTTGGTTATTGGGTAAACCAAAAAACATCAGGCATGCACATAAGGCTATAGACAGCTACACCAGCGAACCCATTACTGAAGCTAATGCACTTTATATTATCAAATACTGGGAGCGTGGAGCTCGCTTGGCACTGACTTTTGGCAAATCCACAAAGGATAAGCTGGATCGGATAGAGACAGATTTGCTGGTGGCCTTCCATAACGATTATAAGGAATATCACTTTCTGGTCCGAGATATTGGTCAGCTGCTTTATGAACTTCATTTAGCAGAAAATCAGCTTGAGGATATTGCTAACCGGCTTTTTACTCTGGGTCAGAAAGTCGGTGAAGGAGTGAGCATCCATGGGGCAAGAGAATATTTTGAGTTGGCCCATAAATTCTTTAAGAGAATCAAAGACCTTACAGCAGCTAATGATTGTCTTTTAGCAATTGCAGAGAGCTATGTGGCTGAGGCAAAACAGAGGTTATCTGGTGATAGCCCAAGTGCAATGGTAGCCAATAGCTTTTTTGAGAATGCGATACAGGCATACAGACGAATTCCGGTAAAAGACCGTGAAAGCTATGGTGTTGCTCAAAAAATCAGTGAAGTGCGACATTGTCTGGCAGAAACTGGAAAGGAATCTCTGGGAGAGATGGGGCTATTACAAACTCCTCCTGTAGATATATCCGAAGTGATTTTGGCAGCCCAGGCACACGTTGCTGGAAAGGAAGCATTGGATTTAGCGTTACTTTGTTTTACCGGACTTTATAGGGGACCCATAGTTAGTCAGTTAAGAGAAGCTGCAGAAGCGCAGTTAAGAGACTCCCCTATCCGTGCTTTATTTGGCACTACTCACATGGCCGGTGATGGTAGAGTGGTTGCACGCACTCCGGGGCTCAATGTGTGGGACTCAGATAATAATGAAGCTGCAATTTGGACTGAGACAGTCAGAAACTTTTCCACCGAAATTGAGTTTGTGGTTCGCGGAAGCATACTGCCAGCTCTTGATATTATTTTGCAGGAGCACACCGTAACCAGGGACTTTCTACTCATCACCTGTTATCAGTCTCCCTTTGTTCCAGAAGGGCGTAAGGAATTAACAGCCAAAGCCCTTTGGTTTGGTTTTGAGAAAGACTTTTCTACTGCTATTCACCTGTTAACCCCCCAGCTTGAACATATGATTCGAACCGGCCTGAAAGCAGCTGGAGCTCATACAACTCATGTTGATAAGGAGGGCATTGAGACAGAGAACGGTCTTAGTACCTTGCTTGATCTTCCTGAAGCTGAGGAGCTGTTTGGTCCAGACTATCTTTTTGAGTTCAAGGCCATTTTTGCCAATGCACATGGTGCAAATCTCCGTAATGAAGTAGCGCATGGCCTCCTGGATGATGACAGCTCATCCACTGTTGCGACGGTATATGCGTGGTGGCTCACCTTACGGTGGGTGGTACGCTCAATTATTGCCCCTAAATTGCAAGCGGTCAGTGATGACTCAGAAGCTAAAGCTTTGGAGCCAGAAGAATAATGATGACATCAAGTGTTTTGAATGCCTGGTTGGCAGTGGAGCAGCCAGAAGGCAGCCCTTCGTTTGGACAATATATCCTGACATTATCGGGCGAACGGAGTAAGTATCAGGCTGTTCAGGAAGATGACTACATAGCGGTAGTTGATAATGTGGGCAAAGCCCTGAAAGTCGGCAGGGTCTACCGTATTCGTTCCGATTTAAAATGCACATCATTTTACTTTGATCGTCTACTTGAGATTGATGGAAAGCCTGATATCTCTCTAGCAGGATGGGTACTTCCTTCTGCAAGGATTGGTCGCTTGGGCTGGACACAATTTGCAGAGGGGCTTCCAAAGCTTTCAGGTGTCACGTCATCAGATATCCCACTGATTCAGAATCAGGCTTATGTTCGGGAACTTTTGCAACTGGCAGTAATGGATGACCTGCTGGGCCCTGCCTGTGGACCCCACGAAGAAATTGCGGAAATGAGTGTTCGTGATCGCTATCTGGTAGGCAAGTTTGCTCCACAGGCAGTCAGTAAAGTCGGGGTTGAAGGACTTGAGCTGGAAGCGGAAACCAGTGACGAAGTGCCTGACGATATTGAAGCTCATACTGGTTATGATGACCCCGGTGCCGAGTTTGGAAAAGCAGGAAGTTCCGTGGATGGCGATGCTGAACCTGCAGAAGAAATAGATACATCCAATAATCACAGTCTGGTACCTTCCAGCTTTGGTATGACCTTCTGTGTGGATGGTGATGTCAAAGAGTTAGAAATAGAAGCTCAGTGGGGGCGCTATGAACGCACTGAGAGTGAAACAGTCTTAGATCGTAAAACAGGCAATCCTGCACGTGTATGGAAGCGGATTCCCTGCGGTGACAAACTTATTCTGCCCCTGAAGGATGGTCTGCTTTCTGCGAAGTCCATTGATAAAGAAAACTCCTCTATTGTTATTCAGGGTTCTATCCGTCCACCAAACCATAAGGGTGACAGACTGGTTACCTTGTTTATGGTTAACACTCAAGACGAACCTGATCAGAATCGGGATTCAGCCTGGGTATTTCAGCCAGAGTTATCGGTGCGTGCTGCTCATGGTACTGGTGATGCGATCTTCAGACGAAGACCTGTGCTGGATAGTCATGGGGAAGACCCGGAACGTGAAGCGTTAGAGATGATCTATCGCAAGCAGGTGGAGTTTGCAGTGGGGCATGGTGTTTCAGTGCATGCAGAAGTTCGGGAAGATCATCTGGAAAAGGCAGTTTCCATTAAAACCGTGGTATTGCCTCAAAGCGAGGTTCCCGTTACTGAAACCCCGGGGTTGAATGAAAATGACCGGCCAGTTTTGCGGCAGATGTTAGCCAATGGCTATCTGGACATGTCAGAACTGGCAACTATGGAAAAAGGAACCCTGATTGCAGCACTGACTATGCTAACGGATGATTATTCATCCTGGATTAGGGAGCAGCGTGATCGGATTGGCGTCGATGTAACTGGTTATGATGAACAGGCCAACTTGGCTCTGGATCGTTGCGAAGATATTAAAAAGCGTCTGATAGCCGGTATTGATGTGTTGGCCGAGAATGAGATGGCTCTGAAAGCATTCCGATTTGCCAATGAAGCCATGGCCAAGCAACGTGTCCATGGTATTTATGCTCTTGAACGCAGAAGAGGCAGTAAGGAGTCTGTCGAGTTCTTCAATGAAAGAAAGAACCGTTCATGGAGGTCATTCCAGCTGGCGTTCATTCTTCTTTCAATCCCTTCTCTTGCTGACCCTACACACAGTGATCGTACGAAGCCTGTTGAAGCTTATGCAGACCTCCTATGGTTCCCTACCGGTGGTGGTAAAACCGAGGCGTATTTAGGTGTTGCTGCTTTTACCATGGCGATACGGAGATATCAGGGGGACTTGGGTGGTTATGATGGCAGTCGGGGACTGTCTGTCATTATGCGTTACACCTTACGACTGTTGACTCTCCAACAGTTTCAAAGGGCAACCACATTGATTTGTGCTATGGAAGTGTTGCGAAGAAAGGCACTAAAGGATGGTGATGCTTCTCTGGGAAAAACACCTTTTACTATAGGCCTTTGGGTAGGTAAGAAAGTCACTCCGAATACAACGGCAGATAGCCACGATGCCATTCAGAATTTTCGGGATAACAAACTTGTTGCATCCTCTCCGGCTCAATTAACCAGCTGCCCATGGTGTGGCTCAGAAGTCGCTGCTGGTCGTGATATTGAAGTCAAAAAGGCGGCCAATCAGACCATCATTTTCTGTGGTGACAAACGTGGGCGTTGTGACTTCTCTAAAGGTAAGTCATCAAAAGAAGTCCAGCCGGGTATACCAGTGCTGGTGGTTGATGAGGAAATTTATCACCGTCCTCCCTCAATGATGATTGCGACAGTTGATAAGTTTGCAATGATGGCGTGGCGGGGGGAGGTCAGGACGCTCTTTGGGAAAGTTAACCAAGAGTGTCCAAGGCATGGTTTTATTTGGCCTGATTCCATGTGTAAAGGTAACCATCGGGCTGATAGTAAAAATGGCCTTTCTGCTGTCACTGTGAAGAATATTGATCCGGTACGTCCACCGGATTTGATCATTCAGGATGAGTTTCATTTGATTAGTGGGCCGCTGGGGACGATGGTTGGCCTTTATGAAACTGCCGTTGATGAGTTGTGCTCATTGAATATAGATGGTATAGCGATACGTCCAAAAGTGATCGCTTCAACGGCAACCGTCCGCAAAGCTGAAGAGCAGGTGCGGAATGTCTTTATGAGGCAGGTATCTGTTTTTCCTCCCCATGGACTTGATGTGGAAGATAACTTCTTTTCAGTTCAGAGACCTTTAAAAACTAACCCCGGAAGGCGTTATGTAGGGATTTGCTCACCGGGCAGTTCCAGGCCAGCGATGTTGATCCGAATATACACATCTCTGTTGGCTGCTTCACAGGCGCTTTTTAACCGCTTTGGTCAGCTGGCTGACCCATATATGACAACAGTCGGCTATTTCAACTCGCTCCGAGAGTTGGGAGGTATGAAGCGGTTAGCAGAGGACGATGTAAGAACTCGTTCATACCGTGTGCAAATGAGTCAGGTAGCCAGACCCGGCTTAGAACAACGGAGTGTCAATAATACTGATGAGCTTACATCCCGGGTTTCCGGGAAAGATATTCCTAAAAAACTGGATCAACTGGAAATAAAGTTTAGAGCCGAGTTGGACCTTTCAACAGGGCGCTATGTCAGCAATTGGATTAAAGGTGAAGACCGGGCCGTTGATATTGTTTTGGCAACCAATATGTTGTCGGTAGGTGTCGACGTAAATCGACTTGGATTGATGGCTGTTAATGGACAGCCAAAAGGAACAGCCGAATATATTCAGGCAACCAGCCGTGTTGGCCGTGCTTCGCCTGGCCTGGTTTGTACGGTATTAACCTGGGCCCGACCTCGGGATCTTTCTCATTACGAAACTTTCGAACATTACCACGCAACATTCTATAAGCATGTGGAAGCCCAGTCTGTAACTCCCTTCTCTCCAAGAGCGTTGGACCGTGGCTTAACCGGCACCATGTTGAGTATGATTCGACTTGAACACTCGCTTTTTAATCCGAATGATGGAGCGCAGGCTCTGGAGAAAGCACATCAGCAGGAAATGACTACGTCTATAGAACAGTTAAAGGGTAGAGCCTGGCATGTGACAGACAGTAAAGACACCCGGGATTTGACTGAGATCATGCTTAAAGATCGAGCTGATAAGTGGAGTAAGGAGGCAAATGAAGGTGGTCGGATTTTGTCTTATGAGAAAAAAGGGAGGCAACAAGACACCACAGTAGCTTTGTTGCAGCGCCCGGGAATTAAAAGCTGGGAGTGGAAAACAGTTCCAATGTCTATGCGGGAGGTTGAACCCGGGGTTCGATTAATTATGAATACCAAGGCCATGGCTGAAGGTCCTGACTGGTCTCCTTCTGTTGATAAAGATAATGGGGCTGATTCAGGAGAGAGCGATGATGAGTGAAAAAACTCCGGTGGGTGATGTCAGGCCAAGCCAGCTCTTATGGACCTATGGACCCGGTGCGCTAATAGACTTGCCAAGTCTTTCAGTGCTGACTCTGGGGATACACCTTTGGGATAAAGATCGATGCCCTCCTATCGTGGAAGCGAGACTTCTTGCTGCAGTCAGGAAAGAGTTGGGGGCTCAGGTTGAAAGTCTGCGGATGCCACCATTCCAAAAAAATGAGCAAGTGGATGCATACTCGGCTGAAGCTAATATTGGTGTCCCTGTTATTCCCTTCCCCCGCTGGCTGAGATGCGTGAAATGCGGCCTCTTGTCGCCGTATGACCGAGGGCTTTTTGAGTGTAAGGAGAACCGGTATCGTCCAGAACTGACTCGCTTTGTTCATAAAAGCTGTTTTGGTTCCAAGGGCGAAGCTAAGCCAACAAATGCTGATGCCGTTCCAGCCCGTTTTCTTCTGGCATGCAGAGATGGACATTTAGATGACTTCCCCTGGCATTATTTTGTTCATGCTGGTATCAGCTCATGCAAAGGGACTCTCCGGTTTTTTGAAAGTGGAGCATCACTACAGACGGAAAATCTATGGGTGAAATGTGATGAGTGTGGCAAGTCTCGATCGCTGGCACATGCATTTGGACAGACCGGTAAAGAAAATCTGCCAAAGTGCAGGGGTCGCCATGCACACCTGAATATTTTTGAGGATGACTGTGCAGAGGATGCCAGAGCGGTTTTGTTAGGAGCGACTAATAGCTGGTTTCCAGTCACATTGTCTGCTCTTGCGATTCCGGTGACGCGAGACCCTATCATTCAGCTGCTTCAGGATGGGATGAACTTTTTTGATGATGTAGAGTCAGAGGCTGAGATTGGCGTCATTGTAAAAACGCTGAAGAAAACCGGCAGTTTAATTGGAATTGAAAAATATTCTAATGCGGAAATATGGGCGGCTTTACAGGAAATTACTTCGGGGAAAGCGCATGGATCTGTATCAGAGTCAGATATTAAAGGCCCTGAGTGGGATGTGTTAATAAACCCCAGTCCACCTAAAGATTGGCCTCATTTTTTGAGTACCCCTACCTCCCCTCCAACCGCCTATACAAAGGAAATTTCTGCTGTTTTACTATTGGAAAGATTGCGGGAAGTAAACGCCTTGCTTGGGTTTACCCGTGTTGAAGCTCCTGAACAATCTTCCGATCCGGATGAAAGGCCCGAAGTTGCCAAGCTGTGTCGTTCTGCGCCGGAGTGGGTTCCTGCTACAGAGGTTCATGGTGAAGGTATCTTCATTCGCTTTAATGAAGATCAACTACAGAAATGGGAAAAAAAGGCTGCAGTACAGGAGATTGATAAAAAATTGATGTCTGGTCACAGGGGGTGGCGAAATGCCCGTAACCTCAATCCAGATGAAGCTTATCCTGGTATTCGTTATGCTATGTTGCACACTTTGGCTCATCTTTTGATCAGGGAGATGGCATTGGAGTGTGGTTACAATGCAGCCAGTATCAGAGAGCGGATTTACGCTGATACAGAAGGCCATCAACAGCAGGCTGGTATTTTGATTTATACCGCAGCAGCTGATTCTGATGGAACACTTGGGGGACTGGTGGATTTAGGTAAACCAGAAAACTTGGGACGACTTCTGGAGAGTGCGCTCTATAGAGCAAGGATTTGCTCTTCTGATCCACTCTGTTCTGAACATAATCCGGAAAAAGATCGCTCTTTACATGCTGCGTGTTGCCATGCCTGTGGTTTTGTTTCGGAAACTTCCTGTGAAAAAGGTAACCGCTATCTGGATCGATCCCTTGTGGTTGCGACTCTTGATTGTGCAGGCGCTGCATTTTTTGTATAGAGGAATATTTTCTTGGAAAAGCTGCTGGAAGCAGTAAACACTCTGGTCAAGTTGACGCATCCTGAAAAGTTGCGTCAGCTAGCTGACTTGATTAAAGGCTTAGACTCTTCAAATAAAACCTCAGTGGCGAGGCGCTGGCAAGCAAGCAGTCTCTCAAAGAAGAGCCTGCTAGACACACTGCAAGCATGGGAGGAGACAAGTATTCCAAGACAGGAGTTGGCAGGGATCATTCTTGGTGCCTGTTCAAGCATCCATTCTGACACATCAAATGGTAAGGTTGAGCTTGTCTGGACTGGGCCTGAAACAACTATTGTTCCAGTGCGGCAAACTGTATCAGTATTGAAAGAGGTTATAGATAAAGCTCAAGATTCCTTGTTTATTGTATCTTTCGTAATAACAGATATTACAGATATAGTTATGGATCTAGAGGTGGCCCTTGAGCGCGGTGTTAGTTTGTCAATATTGACTGAGTCGGTAAAGAAAAAGGGGGGCACCCTTGACTATGATCCGGGTGAAAGAATAGCTAAGAGGCTTCCGTCTGCCTCTGTATATTATTGGCCTGCCGACTGTCGGCCAAATAGTGGGGTTGGATCGGTACACGCTAAGTGTGCAGTTGCTGATGAATCCGTTGCTTTCATTACCAGTGCTAATCTCACAGGGCATGCCCTTGAATATAATATGGAACTTGGGACTTTGATCACAGGAGGACGAATCCCGGTAGATTTAAAAAATCACTTAAACGCATTGGTTCTGACTAAAGTTGTCAGAAGTTTGACAGACGTATAAATTTTTAGGGTTCTTGGCAATCACACCAGCTCACCTATAGACAGCCAATTTCGCAGGGGTAGGTTGGATTTAGAGAAAACGAACACATCCCCGTTACCCAANACAGCCCTTCGCCCCGTCCGGTTCCACGTATTTCTAACAGAATAGCTGATTTTTGGCCTTTCCTGCTCTCTGTTCTCTGCAAAGCCCCTACTTTTGATTTCGACTAGGGAGTTTGGTTTCTCCTTATATATCAGCAGGTTACGTAATTTCCGAAAGACCTTTGTCAAAACGGGTAGTTTGGTAAGTTTAAGTAACCGAAATGAATAAAAAACCACCAGATCTGTCTATGAAAATAATTTTTACGGACAAGCGGCTATCAGCATAGCGTTGTGCGGTATTTTATGGGTTATAGTACTTATGACTTG
>NZ_BAABFL010000034.1:0-4281 GCF_039540975.1 Kistimonas scapharcae | reverse complement strand
GCTTAATCCCGACAGATCTTCAGCTGATCAACTTAAGAAAGCGGCTTGAGTTGGGGCGACAACTATGTTGACAAACACCGGATACCGTGTCGTCTGACAACAGCGCGCAACGTTCTTGATAGTTTTGTTTTCTGGTTCACGACTTGGCCGACGAAATGGAGACCCGCAGTCGGTGTATAGAATTCAGTGTCAGATTGTTCGATTTTCAGTTTCACTAAAACGCACCCGGCAGGTGAAATCCTGAGATGCGTGTATTTTGCCTGTCAGCCCTTGTTCCGTCTTGGGTTCAGGTCATTGGATGTGTTGGGAAGTCACGGATTCAGGACTCTGAAACTCTTGNTTGAAGATGTGGATTAATGGGTTCTTTAAAGGTGTTTCGACCAAATATCTGACCAGGTATCTTGGATGGAAGCGTTTTCTTAAGGCAGAAATCTTCTCAGAAGATGGGTTATTAGAAAGGATTTCCAGACACTGGGCAAAACCACTTATAAGCTAAACACCGCCGCTCAGCATCGTTGGCATTACCCTTTGGATTGTTCGCGCGCATATAGGTATTGGCCAGTGACGTAATGACCTCATTGATATTCATATTGGTTTGTGTGCCCGATCCTGTTTGCCAAACTCGTAATGGAAATTGATCGTAGTGCTCGCCATTAATAACCGCGTCACAGGCATGAACAATCGCACCAAGCTGATCATTATTGATGAGTTCGAACCTATGATTGACTTGCGCGCAGGCACGCTTTATTGAAACCAGGGCATCAATAAAGTGGTTTTCGAAGGTGTGCTTTCCGATAGCAAAATACTTTAGCGAGAGCTGAGTTTGTTTGCCCCAAAGCTCGCCAACTTTGTTGACAGCGACTTTTTCAGCACTATCGCCCTGTTGGATTTCCAATGGAGCTACTTTGCGTTTTTTCTTCGACTTTTTAGTGCTCATGATATCGCCCACCTATCTCGGGTTGTTAACTATTGGCCAATAAATTGTTGAGCGACGTAGGGCAGGACGCCTCCAGCAAAAAAGTAGTCAAGCTCTCGAGAGTTATCGATTCTTAAAATAACGGAGGTAGTCTGATTTGCAGGCGCTGCGCTCTGGCTGACTGATGGAGGAACGCTTGTGATTACCAATGACAGCCGTTGCTTGGGTTCCAGTTGCTGTTCATCTAAATCAACTGGCCATTGAATAGTAATGCTCTCATCGCCAAGCAATTTCAAATCATTGAGCCTAACTTCGGGTAGGAGTTGCAATGGCATGATACCCATCCCCACCAAATTGCTGCGATGAATGCGTTCAAAACTTTCTGCGATGACGGCTTTTACGTTCAATAGTAAGCATCCTTTCGCAGCCCAGTCCCGGCTTGATCCCGTGCCATATTCTTTACCTGCAAAAATAACCACAGGAATATTATTGTCTGTGTAATACTGACTAGCCGAAAAAATGGACACAGGCTCAGTCGGATTCAGCCCTTTGGAAGAGTCATTGGACAGGCGTGTAAACCCACCTTCCATGGGCGTCGCCATGTTATTTTTCAGACGCTTATTCGCAAAGGTGCCTCGCACCATAACTTCATGATTGCCACGACGTGAGCCATAGCTGTTAAACTGCTCTGGCATAATGTTTTGTTTAGATAAATATTCACCAGCGGGACTATCAATACTAATTTGACCGGCGGGAGAAATATGATCCGTTGTAATGGAGTCACCCAGTATCGCTAATATTTTTGCCCCAACAACGGCACCAGGTTTATCCTTCCTATCTAAAAACGGCGGCTTTCGGATATAAGTCGATGCCGAGTTCCATGGGAAGCAGACTGTTTGTTCTACGTGTAAGTCATTCCAAAGCTGATCACCTTGCAATATGTTTGTATAAGACTGAGCGTAAAGTGTTTGATTGACCGCTAACATCGCCTGCTCAAGTTGGAAATTTTGTGGCCATATGTCGCGTAAAAAAACAGGCTTATTTTCTTTATCTACACCTAAAGGCTCGATGTCAAAATTGATGCGAGTATGTCCTGCCAATGCAAAGGCGATGACTAACGGCGGCGAAGCCAGCCAGTTGAGCCGAACAGCAGGGTGAACTCTTCCTTCAAAATTCCGGTTCCCGGACAACACCGCACTGACTTGCAAATTACCCTGCTTAATGACTGATTCAAGATCGTCGTTTAAAGGACCTGAATTGCCAATACAGGTTGTGCAGCCAAAGCCGACCCGTTGAAACCCCAACTGATCAAGATAGGCTTGCAACCCTGACGAATCAAGGTATCGAGCAACTACCTGAGAGCCTGGTGCAAGTGATGTTTTAACATGAGGGTTAACGGTGAGGCCTTTCTCGACTGCTGACTTAGCCAGCAAGCCAGCAAGCAACATAACGCCGGGGTTAGATGTATTGGTGCACGAGGTGATGGCGGCAATCACAATATCACCATCTATTAACTGTGACTGGCGTTGATTAAATTCTGACTGTCTTTGTTTAATTTCAACAGGCAAAGCATGCCCGGACAGCTCAATTTCTTCCAGCGTTTTACGTTTGATGGCCGCAAGTGGCAACCGATCTTGTGGACGCTTGGGGCCAGCAACACTCGGAACAATGTCATGCAAATTAATTGCTAAGCATTCACTATAAATGGGCGATTTTGTTTCATGATCTGTGTCGTAAAACAATCCCTGTGCAACAGCATAGTCATAAACTCGTTTAACTAATGACGCAGGGCGATTCGTTAAGGTTAAATACTCGATCACTTTTGCATCAATTGGAAACAGCGCACAAGTGGCACCATATTCTGGCGCCATGTTGGCGATAGTAGCGCGATCGGCAACATTCAGAGCGCTAACACCAGCGCCATGAAATTCGACACACTTACCGACCACACCGTAATTTCTTAAGATTTCAGTAATACTGAGCACTAAGTCAGTCGCTGTCACTCCAGGGGTTAATTCACCCTCTAACTTTACGCCAACAATAATGGGGGCGTTTAAGCTAAGCGGTTGCCCCAACATAACCGCTTCAGCCTCAATGCCGCCCACTCCCCAACCAAGCACACCAAGCCCGTTGATCATTGTCGTATGACTGTCACTTCCCACTAAGGTATCAGGAAAGAGCTCGCCGTCTTTTTCGTTTACCACCTGAGCAAAATATTCGAGGTTAACTTGATGGCAAATGCCATTGCCTGGCGGAACAACGGTAAGATTTTCGAAAGAGCCCTGAGCCCATTTTAGAAATTGATAACGTTCTTGATTACGCTCCATTTCACGTTGCCGGTTATGCTCTAGCGCACCGGCATGACCAGCTTCATCGACTATAACAGAGTGATCGATCACTAGATCCACGGGGCACTTAGGGTTGATCTTTTCTGCATTGCCTCCTTTAGCAAACAAAGTGTCACGCATTGCTGCCAGATCAGCGAGGGCAGGTACCCCCGTATAGTCCTGCATAAGCACTCGGCCAGGATAGAATTGAAATTCAAAATCACTTGAGTAATCACCGGAGCTCAACGCCTTAATCAAAGTCTGCAAGGATGCTATGTTTTCCTTGCCGGCATTACTTTCAAAGTTCCGCATGACGTTTTCTAAAAATAGTCTCGTAACAAAAGGCTGTTCACCCAGTACAAAGTCAAAATCCTGCGCCAATTTCTTTAAAGACCAAAACGTCTTTTCACAAGTGCTTTTCTCCAACTTAGTTAAGTAACGTTCCCTCCATCGTTTTTTCGTTGTAGGCATCATGTTAGTGCTCCTAAAGTTTGCGCACTTGCTTACCCTGCGTATTTCAGGAAGCGTGCGCCACATCTGCATTGTTAGACGATACCGAAAAATACCGTATCACCAGACAACCCAATAAAGCGGAGAAAATAGACGCCGAGAGAATTCCAAGTTTCACGGCATTAATTTGTTCCGGGGAATAAGCCAAGTTGGCAATGAAAAGCGCCATAGTGAAGCCGATACCTGCCAACATGCCGCCACCGAGGATCATTCGCCAATTTAAATTGGGTGGCAAAACAGCGAATCGCAGTTGAACCGCAACCCAACTGAACAAGAAGACACCTAACGGTTTGCCTATCACAAAACCAAGAAATACCGCCATGTTGATTGGAGAACTAATGTTTATTCCTGTGAATGGTATCCCCGCGTTAGCAAGGGCAAACAAGGGCATCACAACAAACCCCACCCAAGGGTGAAGCATCATCTCTAAACGCTCTACCGGTGCCAGTGCTTCACGTGCAGCCGCTTCAGCCGTTTTCAATGCTTTACGATCAAGCGTATCTCCACTCCAATGCTCACCCGGTGGAT
>NZ_BAABFL010000033.1:0-895 GCF_039540975.1 Kistimonas scapharcae | reverse complement strand
CAGAATCAGTGTTCAAGACTTACCAGAATGGGTGTTCAAGAGTTACCAGAATCGGTGTTCAAGTTGTGCCAGAATACGCACCTATTTCGCGATCACTTCAACAACAGGCCTGGCGTGCGGTGGAAGTTTTTTACGATGAAGATACATTGAAAAAATATTTGACGGAAAGAAATTTCACACGTTTTACGGACATGTATCAAACAAGTTGATACCACATTCCGTAGTTGAACTCTTCGATGACTTTGTCATGTAAGTCCTCTGAGCGTGAGAAGCGTATAGTCTTTCCTGATTACCACTGTGGCTCAGCCAGCTTGAGAAGCCTTGCTGGCATGGGGCAGGTTCACGCAGCCATGTAACCCAGCCTTGACACCATTGTCGTCAAATCAAAGCGCCGGTTAAATCGATAACAGTATTCTGCAAGGTGTCGTGGCAGGTGCCTGGGGCTAATATTGTGGTAACTGCCTCTCAGGGAGTTTTTGACGTTCCCGATCATGGTGTTGACCCACGTAAACAACGCATTGGCCATCGATTCATGACCACCTCCTGTCACTACTGCAGTATGTGAATGTCCAGCGTCGACTATTCCCGTGAATGCGCCGAGTCCATCACTGACAACACAACAGGTATGATCCCCGAGATGTTTTTTCGCCCAGTGTTCCAACTCCTTTTTCCGGAAACTGGTAACCATACTAAAGCGCATATACAGCGGGAAGTTTTCTTCGTTGGTTTGCACGGCAGCAACAAAGGGGTGTTTGTTTGCAGAACCTCTTCCCCGTTTGCCGCCATGTTTTTCACCGCCCCAGTAGGCATCGTCCAGTTGCACATATCCCTGTAGAGGGCGGCTGTCATCCCGCTCTTTCATGACTTGCATGAGCTTGTGTTTCAGGCGCCACGC
>NZ_BAABFL010000032.1:0-4799 GCF_039540975.1 Kistimonas scapharcae | reverse complement strand
AACCTAGTGCTGTAGCTGGAACCTCGGGCGTTCAATCGGGATACAGTCGTCAGGCAGACAACCAATTCAAATGTAACCAGTGTGAATATTCCACAAAAGTGCTCACTAATATAAAGAAACACGTGCGCATCCACACCGGCGAGAAGCCCTATAAGTGCCAGTACTGCGAAAAATTTTTTAGTCAGCATATTGCAAAGGTTGTACATGAACGTACCCACACCTCCGAGGAGCCCTATAAATGCGAGCTTTGCAACTATTCTGCTAAACAGTTAAGCAATCTTAACGTTCACATGAGTACCAAGCATCCATCACAACAAGCAGCAACTGATACCAATCAACCACCCGCAAAAAAACCAAAGACCGAATAACCGCTGCTAACTCACCTTTGCCCTGTAAAAGGTGAACGCATAAGGGGTGAACGATGGCCATCCAGAATCCGGGACGTTCGCAGCGGGCCAAAACGGCAGAGTTACGCAAAAAGGCGCTGGAGCTTCGTACCCTGGGATTGTCCTACCGGCAGATTGCCGACCAGCTGGCCATCAGCAAAACTGCTGCCTACCGCCATGTCGTCAAGGCCATCGAATCCTTGGAAAACGAAAGCCGCGAGGATGCCAAAGTCAACCGTCGTCTGGATCTTGAGCGGCTGGACTGGATCATCCGCGAGGCTATGAAGCAAAGCCTTAAAGGGGATCTGCAGGCCATGGACAGGATCATGAAGGCTATCGACCGTCGCGCACGTATTTATGGCTTCAATGCGCCGCAGAAGGTAGCGCACACCACACCGGACGGTACCGAGGTCGCACCACCTACTGGCGTGGTATTGATTCCTGAACCCATGAGCCGGGAGGAGTGGCTAAAACAGTACGGTCGGGATGACACCGATAGCCCATGATCACCTGGTCACCCCAGCCGGGACCGCAAACAGCGCTGGTCACCTGTCCGGTGGAGGACATCCTTTACGGTGGTGCTCGAGGCGGCGGCAAGACCGATGGGTTTCTGGGTAAATGGCTGCAACGCAGCACCAAGTACGGTGGCCATAGCAAGGGATTATTCGTTCGGCGCAGTATGCCTGAGCTGGACGAGGTGATTGCCCGCTCCCATGAGATTTATCTCCCCATCGGTGCGCTGTACCGAGCCCAAAAAAGCACCTGGATTATGCCCAACGGTGCGCTGCTTCGGCTTCGAAGCCTTGAGCGGGACGCCGACGCCGGCAAGTACCAGGGCCACTCTTATACAGACGTGTACATTGACGAGGCGGGCAACTTTCCCACCCCAGACCCCATCGACAAGCTCCAGGCCACCCTTCGAAACCCCTATGGCATTCCTGCCAGCTTTAACCTCTCTGCCAACCCGGGCGGGCCGGGACATGAGTGGATCAAGAAGCGCTACATCGATGCCGCCCCTAAAGGCATGCAACTGATCTGCGATGCCAACACCGGTGACGAACGAATCTATATACCCAGCAGGCTTGAGGACAATGAGCTCCTGCTCAGCAACGACCCCAAGTACATCAACCGGCTGAAAAAGTCCGGGCCGCCCTGGCTGGTGCAGGCATGGCTGATGGGGGACTGGAACGCCACGCCAGAGGGCGGACTTATCAAGGTCCGCTGGTTCCAGCGTTACAGCACGCCCCCGGCGGAGTTTTTACGAGTTATCCAGAGCTGGGATACCGCCTATAAACCGGAGGAGATCAACGACCCCAGCGTCTGCACCACATGGGGCGAAACCCGACGGGGTTGGTACCTGCTCGATGTGTTCCGCGACAAGCTGGAGTACCCACGACTGAAACGTGCGGCTGCCAGCCTGTATCTGGCCTGGAACCCGCAGGCGGTACTGATCGAGGACAAGGGCAGCGGGACCTCACTTATTCAAGAGCTGCGCGAAGGCGTAAACGCGGGTCATAAAAAGATTCATGTGCCGGTCATCCCCTGCGACCCCAAGGGCGTGAACAAGATAGACCGGTTAGTGGAGGTCAGCAGTTTATTTGAGGCCGGGCTGGTGCATCTGCCCGAGGCGGCCCCCTGGCTCATCAACTACGAGCTGGAGCTGACCATTTTCCCGCTGGCGGGTAACGATGACCAGGTGGACTCCACCAGCCAGTTTCTGAAATGGGCGCACGAGCATCGGGCCAATTTCAGCTTTGCATCCACAGGCAACACCCGCGCCGGTATCGAGGCTTACGGCGAAAACCCGCACAGTATTGATGAGGATAAGGGTTATGGTGTGGTAAGGGGCCGCAATGATTTCAGGGGTTATTGAGTGCTCACATTTTAACCAGAGCAGGAACCAGACAGGACAATACCATGGCAGGCAAGCCAAAACTGGGAGAGCTGGCAAAGGCGGACCACGGCGTCCGGCTGGCGTCGGCCTACACCGCCACCCTGATGGACAACCCCGACAGCGTGCTCCGGGAACGCGGTCGGGATATGAAGATCTACGACGAAATCCTGCGAGACGACCAGGTCAAACCCACCTTCCAGCAACGACGCCTGGCGGTTATCCAGAGCGAGTGGACGGTGGAGCCTGCCAGCGAGTCGGCGCAAGATAAAGCGGCTGCGGAGTTCATCAAGGAGCAGCTGGTACATATTCGCTTTGACGGCATCACCGACAAAATGCTCTACGGTCTTTTCTACGGCTATGCCGTGGGCGAGTGCCTGTGGGCCTACGATGGCAGCCGAATAGTGCTGGACGATATCAAGGTCCGCGACCGCAGCTGGTTTGTGTTTGATGTGGACGGCAACCTGCGGTTGATCAAGGCCGGTGAACCCCATCCGGTGAAACTCCCTGACCAGAAGTTCTGGGTGTTCAGCACCGGCGCTAATCACAGTGACAACCCCTATGGTCTGGGTTTAGGCCACTACCTGTACTGGCCCACTTTTTTCAAACGCAACGACATCAAGTTCTGGCTGATTTTTCTGGAGAAGTTCGGCCAGCCCACCGCCATGGCGAAACTGCCACCGGGACAGGCGGAAGACCCTCGAGAACGGGAAAAAGCCCTGCAGGTGCTGGACGCCATCCAGGTAGACAGCGGTATCGTCGTCCCGGATAACATTCTGGTAGAGCTGCTGGAGGCCGCCCGCCATGGCACCGCTGACTATGAGGCACTGGCAGAGCGCATGGACCGGGCCATCAGCAAGGTGGTGCTAAGCCAGACCATGACCACCGATGACGGCAGCTCACTCTCTCAGGCGCAGGTGCACGATGCGGTGAAACAGTCGGTGATCAAAAGCGATGCGGACCTGATCTGCGAGAGTTTCAACAACCAGGTGGTGCGCTGGTTAACGGAGTGGAACTTTCCCAATGCCCAACCCCCAAGGGTCTGGCGCAATACCGAGCCGGAGGAAGACCTGCTCCAGCGGGCCGAACGCGACAACAAAATCAGCTCCCTGGGCTACGAGCCCACCGAGGAGTATATCGAGGAGGTGTACGGGCCGGGCTGGCGGAAAAAAGCGGAGCCAATGTCCCTGCCCATTGCGACGGATAACCTTGACCCCGCCTTTGCCGAGCAAGACGCCGTTCATCCAAAGCTCGCAAAGAAAAAGGCCGATCGGCGCAATGATCAACAGGCACTGGTCGATGCGGGGGACTTTTTATCCACAAAGTACCGTGACCTCTACGGCGAACAGATCATGTCACTGCTGGACTATGCCGAGGAGACCGGCGACCTGGAAACCTTCCGGCAAAGGGTTGAGACATTGATGGAAGAACCACCTCCGGAGTCCGCCACCACCACTGTGGAAAACGCGACATTTTATAGTCGCCTGATGGGGCTTTTCCGGGGCCAGCGGTGATCCATGCCTACGCTCAACTTCTTTGAGATCACTGCCGGTTTTACCCTGAAACCCGCCCAGGCTATTCGGTTCTTTGAGCGAAAAGGACTCAAACTCTCGTTTCGATGGGAGGATATGTTAGCCGAAGAGCATGACACCGCCTTTACCGTGGCCAAGATGATGAACCGGGATCTTCTGGCCTTCGTAGCCAAAAAAACACAGCAGGCCATAGACGACGGGAAGACGCTGACGGAGTTTAAACAGCAGCTCATCCCTGCCCTGCAAAAGGCCGGATGGTGGGGTAAACAGGATGTAATGGATCCGGATACCGGAGAGATCGTCAAAGCACAGCTGGGGAGCGCATCCAGGCTGGCAACTATTTTCCGCACCAACCTGCAAAGCGCCTATAGCGTGGGTCACTGGCAAAGCATCCGGGCCAACGCTGCAACCGCGCCCTACCTGATGTACGACGCAGTGGAAGACCACCGGGTGCGACCCGAACACCAACAATGGGATGGCAGGGTGTATCCGGTAAATCATACTTTTTGGACAACCCACTTCCCTCCAAACGGCTGGAACTGCCGCTGCGGCGTTATACAGCTGAACCGCAAAGAGCTGAAAGCCTATGGTCTTAAACCCTCGCCGGAGCCCTGGATCAAAACCCGTCTTTGGGAAAACCCTCGTTCCGGCAAAACCCATATCGTGCCGGAAGACCTTGATCCCGGCTGGGATCACAACCCGGGCCAGACACGCTTTGCCATACTGCGCCAGCTTGAGCGTGAAAAACGGTCAGAAAACCACCGTAAAAAAACGTAACTTTCCTGCCTTTCCGGCAATAGCCCCGCCTGCTCAAATGTGATTAGATAAGTCACTTTTTTATCGAACAACTGTTCAACATCGAGCTACCGAGGCCCATGCTCCGCCGGTTCTAAAACGATCGTGCGACCAGGGAAAACGCATGAAACCCCGCGCTATCACTAGCTTCAGGCTCCATCAACCTCTGCGGCGGACAATGGCGATCCGGCCAGA
>NZ_BAABFL010000031.1:0-1689 GCF_039540975.1 Kistimonas scapharcae | reverse complement strand
ACCGTCAGAAGTCGTTTTTGAAACCATCAGCCCTGTGCCAGCAGGATGGCGGCGTAATCCCCCACCTCGGCATCTTCCAGTGCAATGCCAATGATGCGGTCAGCAGCCTGGGTAGCCGTAATCACCTTGCCTTCGGAATTACTGGTGAGCACGGTGCCTTTGCTCAGTGTTCCACCGGCCACCGCTTCCGTAATGCCGGAAACGATGACATCGACCCGCCCATTGTTTTCACTGCCGATCTGGGTGGTGATGCCAATCAAGGCATCGGAAGCTGCGTTAGCCTGTCGCACGGTCATGCGACCGGTGCCGAAGGTCACCAGCCGACGACCTTGCAACACACCATCGGCAATGAAGGTTTTGATTAGCCCGTCGTTTCTGATGCTCATGCGTTGCTTCCCTGTTGCCGGATGGTATTGACCGCTTCGGTAATGGTGACCATGCGGCCTTCCTTCCGCGCCTGTTCCTGGTAGGCCAGCGCCTTGCGGGCCAGTTCATCCGAGGATGCCGGCGGCTCGCTCTGGTCATCCTTGCTGTGTTCGTTGAAGTCCACCTGTTGTGGCAAACCGGAAAGAAATTTCAGCAGATAGGTACGCTGATCCAGTGTCGTTTTTTGCTCACCTTCACCAAAGGAGACCACGCCTTTTTCGGTGTCCAGCGAGGCCATGAACGCCACCATCTGATCCTTATGGGCAGGCAGGAGTTTTCCTTTCTGTACCAATGTGTCCAGCTCAGCACTGATGGACTGCCGGGCAATGGCGGCTTCCGATGCGCTAATCGCACACTCACGCTCATTGAACTGCGTTTCCTTAGCCGCAAGGGATGCTTCCCTGTCCTCAAGCTCGGCCTTTTTTTGTGCGAGTTCTTCCTCGGTCATTCCGTTGTCCTCAGTCCGTTCAATGGGGTTGGTTTCGGAGAAGGCGGGGGAGACACTGGCCTCAGTGTTCTCTTCTTGTCTGGCGGAGAGTTCCAGCTCATCAATGGCCCAGCTGGCGATCACCTCATCCGCCTCCTCACGGCTGAACTTGTCGATCAGAAACTCACGAAGCCGGCGAAACACTGAGGCGATGGTGAGTGTGTCGTAGGGGGCGGAGAACTCGACGATCCCTTCTTCCTTCTCATTGAAGGCAATGTCCTTCAGCCCTTTGATGGCTGGAGGTTGGGCTCCCAGAAACCCCACATGGCGTAGATAAAACACACCGGGCACCGGATTGTTGGGACTCTCCGGCGTATAGAAACTGGCGCTGATTTTTTTGTAGCGACCGGCTTTGACCAGTTCCTCGAAATCTGCATCTATCTGGTGGGGTTCGGCTTCCAACCCCTGTTCGTCAAACCGGAGTTGGCTGACCCAGCCATAGGCAGGACCGTTGTCTTTGGGATGGCCAACGACAATGGGCGCTTCATGAAGGGTGGGATTATAGGCAGCGGCTGATGCCTTGATGGCATCTTCGCTGAACCCGGTCGTGATGCCTGTTGAATCGGTATGGGTACCACTGCGGAAGATATGGATGGGTTTCATAAGGTTTCCTCAGGCATAGAAACATTAAACGCCGCATCGGTTTTGCTTTTGGTACAGGTTTTTTCCGGTAATTGTTTCGTTCAGGCGGGATTCAGCAGAGGAAAGGTAGGATGGAAGGGCAGTAATAAAGATGTTTCACAGGGTACTGGAGGTATTCCTTATGCTTGTTGTCT
>NZ_BAABFL010000030.1:0-1174 GCF_039540975.1 Kistimonas scapharcae | reverse complement strand
TCAGGCGGTAATGGGAACATGGGGATGAGCTTAGGCGGCAGAACGTGAAATCGCCTTATGTACCGGTTTTTGAGTACTTACGGCGGTTTTATCCAAGCCTTTTTCTTGCGTTGTTGAAGCAGTCATCTTGACATGACTGGTTTTTATCTGTCCTGGTTGAGATGGACAATATTCCACGCCTACCTTTGAATCAACCATTTTCATATACAAACAAGCGTTATATAAAACCCAAAATTTTTCAGTTTTTCTATCAGGATCTAACCAAGGAATATTGTCTTTAATGATTTCAAGGTATTCGTTAATTTTATTTCTACTTTTTTTTCCCAGTGCACTTTTTCTACGTGAAAATTGACTTCTCATTTCTACGGAAACATCCACACTTACCTCTTTATCTTTTTCATCATCCGTCACATGCTCTGTATTAGCAACTCCATCACTACCCTGCCTCACATCTCCTTCATTCAAGAGCAAATCACTCTGATTTTTTTCAGATATCATTGTCTTCATACTGAAATAAATCTCTCCATCAGCCAGCATGCCGACTTTATTGCGAGAGACTAACAGGCAAACTCTTTTAGATATTTCTTCATCCGTTGATAGACGAGACAACTTACAAAGTTTATTCAACAAAACATAGGTTTGACGTATTTTCTTCCGCCTCAAGTCATTTATAGAACTTTTTTTACTCGCACAAGCTTTCTGTGTTGGTTCAACCAAAGATGTGTCAGTCGTCAACCCTAACTCGCTTTCTGATGGCCGTATTAAACGTTCTGAATATTCCTTCCTAACCTGCATAGAGTGATTCTTACCTATACATAAGTTATGTATCGATTCAAAATCCACTTTGTCACAATACTGCTTAAGTACAGGCATCCATTCTTCTTTATAAAAAAGCGGGGAAGGCTCTAGAGGCTCTAATTTATCAAAACTCCTGTCAAATAAGGGAATATTGTAATCATCCCCTAAACTAGGGGCATTTCGAATTAGAGTTCTCCGACTTACACTGAGTCAAACGGAGAACGAGATGAAAAAATCACGCTTTACCGTGTAAACATCCCTTTTTTAGTGGCACCCTAAATTAGAGTTTTCCAACAGCTCGGATTTAGCCAGGTATTCCCATGGCGTCAAATCGTTCAGGGAGCTGTGTGGACGTTCATTGTTGTATTCCCGAATC
>NZ_BAABFL010000029.1:0-606 GCF_039540975.1 Kistimonas scapharcae | reverse complement strand
AATCAGGCTCGCCAATACGTAAGGTGACGGGGGTGTTCAAGTAGACCAGAATCGGTGTTCAAGTAAACCAGAATATGCACGGGGGAGGTTCACGTCCCACACGAGCGCCTTGTTATGCATTTTTGCCTCTGCGATGGAAAGCATATACACACATGCCTAGTCCTAATGAATTTAGAACCCCAAACCCAAAAACGAGACCAGCTGTGGGCAATATAGACTTAGCCATAAACTCACTGTGATTCGTCCATAAATAATCATTTATAGGTATTGCTAATAGGCCGACTATAAAAACAATCCTGATTACCACTGTGGCTCAGCCAGCTTGAGAAGCCTTGCTNAAATCAAAGCGCCGGTTAAATCGATAACAGTATTCTGCAAGGTATCGTGGCAGATGCCTGGGGCTAATATTGTGGTAACTGCCTCTCAGGGAGTTTTTGACGTTCCCGATCATGGTGTTGACCCACGTAAACAACTCATTGGCCATCGATTCATGACCACCTCCTGTCACTACTGCAGTATGTGAATGTCCAGCGTCGACTATTCCCGTGAATGCGCCGAGTCCATCACTGACAACACAACAGGTATGATCCCCGAGATGTTTATTCG
>NZ_BAABFL010000028.1:0-1991 GCF_039540975.1 Kistimonas scapharcae | reverse complement strand
GTAACGGGCAACTTCGGTGCCACGGACGCGGACACCACCGATACTCACACCTTCAATATCCTGACCCAGCCGGATGAAGGCTCGGTCACCAATAATAATGACGGCACGTTCAGCTTCAACCCGGGCAGTGACTTCCAGGACCTGGCTGCCGGAGAAACCCGTCAGGTCACGTTTACCTATGAAGCCGTGGATGATTCCGGCGCTGCAAACGCAACCAGTGAGGCAGCAACTGTCACCATTACGATCACGGGTACTAACGACAAACCAACAGCAGCGGTTGAGAGTATCAGTGCCACGGAAGATGGTGCAGCTGTCACGGGTAACTTCGGTGCCACGGACGCGGATACGACCGATACCCACACCTTCAACATTCTGACCCAGCCGGATGAAGGATCGGTCACTAATAACGGTGACGGCACGTTCAGCTTCAACCCGGGCAGCGACTTCCAGGACCTGGCTGCGGGAGAAACCCGTCAGGTCACGTTTACCTACGAAGCGGTGGACGATTCCGGTACGGCCAACGATACCAGTGAGCCGGCCACGGTCACGATTACGATCACGGGTACTAACGACAAGCCGACTGCTGAGGTTGAGAGTATCAGTGCCACGGAAGATGGCGCAGCGGTCACGGGCAACTTCGGCGCCACGGACGCGGACACAACCGATACCCACACCTTCAATATCCTGACCCAGCCCGATGAAGGATCGGTCACTAATAACGGTGACGGTACTTTCAGCTTCAACCCGGGCAGTGACTTCCAGGATCTGGCAGCGGGAGAAACCCGTCAGGTTACGTTTACCTACGAAGCGGTGGATGATTCCGGTACGGCCAACGACACCAGTGAGCCGGCTACTGTCACCATTACGATCACGGGTACTAACGACAAACCAACAGCAGCGGTTGAGAGCGTCAGTGCCACAGAAGACGGTGCCGTAGTAACGGGTAACTTCGGCGCTACGGACGCGGATACCACTGACACCCACACCTTCAATATCCTGACCCAGCCCAGCGAAGGTACTGTTACTAACAACAACGACGGTACCTTCAGCTTTAATCCGGGCAGTGACTTCCAGGATCTGGCAGCGGGAGAAACCCGTCAGGTTACGTTTACCTATGAAGCGGTGGACGATTCCGGTACGGCTAACGACATCAGTGAGCCGGCCACGGTCACGATTACGATCACGGGTACCAACGACAAACCCACCGCTGAAGTTGAGAGTATCAGTGCCACGGAAGATGGCGCAGCGGTCACGGGAAACTTCGGCGCCACGGATGCGGACACAACCGATACCCACACCTTCAATATCCTGACCCAGCCCAGCGAAGGTACTGTTACTAACAACAACGACGGTACCTTCAGCTTTAATCCGGGCAGTGACTTCCAGGATCTGGCCGCAGGAGAAACCCGTCAGGTTACGTTTACCTATGAGGCTGTAGACGATTCTGGTACGGCCAACAATACCAGTGAGCCGGCCACGGTCACGATTACGATCACGGGTACTAACGACAAGCCGACTGCTGAGGTTGAGAGTATCAGTGCCACGGAAGATGGTGCAGCGGTCACGGGCAGCTTTGGTGCCTCGGATGCGGATACCACCGATACCCACACCTTCAATATCCTGACCCAGCCAAGTGAAGGCTCAGTCACTAATAACGGTGACGGCACCTTCAGCTTCAACCCGGGCAGCGACTTCCAGGATCTGGCAGCGGGAGAAACCCGTCAGGTTACGTTTACCTATGAGGCTGTAGACGATTCCGGTACGGCCAACGACACCAGTGAGCCGGCCACGGTCACGATTACGATCACGGGTACCAACGACAAACCCACCGCTGAAGTTAAGAGTATCAGTGCCACGGAAGATAGTGCAGCGGTCACGGGCAGCTTTGGTGCCTCGGATGCGGATACCACCGATACCCACACCTTCAATATCCTGACCCAGCCAAGTGAAGGCTCAGTCACTAATAACGGTGATGGCACGTTCAGCTTCAG
>NZ_BAABFL010000027.1:0-3892 GCF_039540975.1 Kistimonas scapharcae | reverse complement strand
TGAATGAAAGCACGACCAACTATCCCGCCGGGCTGTCATTCCTTTTCCTGGGGTGGTTTATCGTTTCGAGATTCCGGCTCTGGTTGCTGGGCAGACGTTGATAAAACCTGCCAGACTCGCTTAACTAAAAAATGAAACGTGGGCCATCTGGAAACTGCAAACAGGTGGACAGTCCCGGCGGGCGGTGGGCTGATCATGAAAAACACCCGCAACGCGAGCCTGATCACACCTTTAAGCTCGTACCGACGGGTGATCGCGTCGCCGACCGGCGTTACGGTCAGCAGTCAAACCCGCCCTTATCGGCGGGTTTTGTTTTGGCCGGCTGAACATCCAACCCCCTCTGTCAAAACAACTCCGAAACAATCCCTGCAGGAAATCCCCGGTACTGAAGAAAACGCATCTGTTTGGCTTTTTCCCTGGCATCCGCCGGCTGTCCGTCACCAAATTTACGTAGCCGAACCGCCTCTGCCCGTTCAAACCAGTCCACCTCCGCCTCCTCCAGCGCCAGACTGACAGTTTCCGAGTCCACGCCCTTCTGTCTTAATTCCTGACTGATCCTGACCGGCCCATGCCCACGGCTAATCCTGCTGCGGATAAAGTTTTCGACAAACCGGTCATTGCTCAGCAAGCGTTCTTCCTCAAGCTGATCCAGTACCGCGCTGACCAGCTGCTCATCATCACTGACCAGCTGCAGTTTCCTGTCGAGGGTTTTACGGGTGTACTCTCGCTGGGCAAGAAGGCTGATGGCCGACTGTCGCAGCATTTCAGCGGTGACCTGTTTCATGGAATGTGCAACTCCGGAATCGTGTGGGGAAGGCTAACTTAGCAGATATTGGGTTATAACAACCGTCTGTTTTTTAAACGTCATATCATGAGTGTTCAGTTAGTTAGCCGCTCTACCTGCAATGACAGTAAACGCGCCTTCCATAATGGATAACATTGATGATGCCTGCTGCAGTCGCAGCTTTTTAAATGGTCAACATCAGCCGACATTCGATCGGCAAAAAAGGCTGCAGCAGGCATCTCTCAAGCTATTCCTACAGGGAGGAGTGATCATGAAGCCGCTGACTGATGAGGAATTCTTCGCTATCGTAAACCACCTGCTCGCCATCACCTACCGCTACGCTGACACCAGTGAAATCGCCCTATCAACCCTGAGCAAAGCTATTCTGACGGCTGCTGCCCATTTCAACGCCCACATGGTCGCCTCGAACGACGAGCCGCTCTGTACCGAACAGGATGAGGCCATCGCCAGCCTGACCGAACAGTACCATCAGGTGCTTCGGGCCAGGCTGGATTTTTACGAAAACCATCCCCCAGGGGAACAGCGCCAGCCTTGACTTATCCCCCATCCGATACAGCAGGCTATCAATCCAGATACCCCTGCTGTCAGGCTGTGGTTTTCGACTTGCCTGTCGCGACACACCGTCTAATGTGTGATGACCGGCGGGAATAGCGTACCCACTGCCCTGCAGCCCACGTATTCCCGGCATTCTGGCCACACAGGGAGGAGTTCCACATGGCAAAAACACAGCAGGAAAAAATCGTCGATGCCTTTAAGATGCTTGTCAGCAAAACCGCCGAGATGCGGGTTAACGGCATACAGGTCAGCAAGGGAAGCGCCTCGTGCATTGGGGGCTTTGAGCTGACGCTGGACCTGATGGATGGCAGCCAGCATGTCATTACCGACCAGTCTCTGCAGACAATGACGCACGACAAGGGCGACTTTAATGTGCAGGTAGTCACCGGCAAAGGTAAGGACAAACTCACGGACGATCTCGTGATTAACTTCTACGTAATGAAAAAGGAAGTCCCGCGTCATCTGTAGGATACAGATCATCACACGACGCTGACATAATAGCGATAATTTGGCCGCATTATACCGAGGTACAGGCTATGGATCCGATCACCTTACGCAAACTCAACCAGCACGAGGACTGCCTCAACGCCGTTGAGCTGCTGGTCGACAACATCGACCGTTTCCTGTTGCAGCTTCAGCGGCGGTCAGAGCCGGACTATGAGCAGGCCATGAAGATGATCGACCATGAAATCCGGATCATCAAGACACTGCTGGCCAACCGCTAGCCGCAACAAACACCATCACAGGGAGGCGCAATGAAAATCATCTGGACCCACGAGTTCATCCAGCAGCTGGAGCGGTTTGATGCGGAGCTTAACCGGCTCCGCCAGCATCGGGACAATCACTTCGGCCATGATCCGGACGATATCAATGCCCCCATTGTGGGCGACATGAAACGCATCACCATGGCGCTGCGGGAGGTCAACGATATCGTTGAAAACCGGGGTTGAGTGCCATGACAGGGAGGTCAGCATGCGACCATTAACAGAAAGTGAGTATGAACAGGTCGAGCGGGAAGCGGAACGTCGGCTGGACGCCATCTGGGCATTCGCCGAAGGCCACACACTCTTGCTGGAGTTTATCGAACAATACGCCCGACAGCTGCAGAAAATGGTGATGAGTCGGGTTATGCGGGAATACCTGAACGATCACCGACCCGGGCAATAAAAAAAGGGACTCACGAGAAGCCCCTGGAGCAAGTGATTACCACTTACCCTTATCGTCGTAGATGAAAATAGCTTTAAAGAAATCCCTGCCCTCGTTTGTCAGGAAATACTCTTCTGACTTTCGAGACGCAAAGCCATACTCGTTAACCAGCACCTTCATGGCCTGATCCACGTCCTGGACATCACGACCGACATGTCGGCTCACCGTCGCCAGGTCACAGGTGACCTTCATTGCCAGCATTTTCTGGGTATTAACGAGATATAACGCCAGCAGGGTGGCCACTTCCAGCATGTTGAGATTGAACAGGGCCGAGGTTTTCCCGATGGCGGTGACCAGCGGATCCTCTGTCAACACGGACGGTTCTACGGCCAGAATATCCACAGCTGACGACAGGCTGCAAGCATCGCAGTCGTAAACGATATCGGTATAGAACCGTCGCCCGGGATGCCGTATAGACACATTCCCTTCGTCATCGAACTTGGTGTAGCCGATATTCAGAACGCGTCGTGCCCGATCGTCCGTTATCCTCATGGACTTTGCAATGGCGCTGATTTTGGCTGTAGAGCCGGATGCACTCAGGATGATCATGGCCAGCACCGACTGCAGTTTGGCATCGCGGTTTTTTCGGGTGATATCCAGCAGTTTCTGTAGTGAGACAACAAGCATAAGGAATACCTCCAGTACCCTGTGAAACATCTTTATTACTGCCCTTCCATCCTACCTTTCCACTGCTGAATCCCGTCTGAACGAAACAATTACCGGAAAAAACCTGTACCAAAAGCGAAACCGATGCGGCGTTTAATGTTTCTATGCCTGAGGAAACCTTATGAAACCCATCCATATCTTCCGCAGTGGTACCCATACCGATTCAACAGGCATCACGACCGGGTTAAGCGAAGATGCCATCAAGGCGTCAGCCGATGCCTACAATCCCACCCTTCATGAAGCGCCCATTGTCGTTGGCCATCCCAAAGACAACAGTCCTGCCTATGGCTGGGTCAGCCAACTCCGGTTTGACGAACAGGGGTTGGAAGCCGAACCCCACCAGATAGATGCAGATTTCGAGGAACTGGTCAAAGCGGGTCGCTACAAAAAAATCAGCGCCAGTTTCTATACGCCGGACAGCCCGAGCAATCCGGTGCCTGGTGTGTTTTATCTACGCCATGTGGGGTTTCTGGGAGCCCAGCCGCCCGCTCTCAAAGGACTCAAGCCGGTCTCCTTCAACGAGCAGGAGGAAGGGGTACTGGAGTTCTCCGCCCCCTACGACACACTCACCATTGCGTCTGTTTTTCGCCGTCTTCGTGAGTTCCTGATCGACAAGTTCAGCCGGGAAGAAGCAGACGAAGTGATCGCCAGCTGGGCCAT
>NZ_BAABFL010000026.1:0-734 GCF_039540975.1 Kistimonas scapharcae | reverse complement strand
AGGCTGGGTTACATGGCTGCGCGAACCTGCCCCATGCCAGCAAGGCTTCTCAAGCTGGCTGAGCCACAGTGGTAATCAGGTAACTTTATCTTCGAGGTTAAAAAGTTGTTCCATCTCTACCATCCCCAGATTTAAGACACCCGCCGAATGACGGGTGTCACCGGCAGTTATTTATTGAACATTCGGTTGCTCAGACCGGGTTCACCCAATGCCTGATAAGGAACAAACACGGCGCTGTTGTTCTTCGCCAGTGCTTGCTGGACTTCCAGGGTTTTCAGGGCAATCAGCTCGGGCGTAATACCCTCCGCGATGGTTTTGTTGACATCGCGGAGCGACCGGGCTTTGATCATTTCGATCTTGTAATCCATTTCAGCCAGCTTCTGTTGCCCCTGCTTTTCTTTCATTTCGATCTGCACCTGGGCTTCCTGAGTAGCGATAGCCACACGGCGTTCTTCAGCAGCCTCAACAGCTTTGGTGATCAGGTCGGGGTACTGGATACGCCCCAGCGCCACATCTGAGATCGTTAATGGGATACCCTTTGATGCTTCAGTGACAGCCTGGAAGATTTCGCCGCTGATCCGGGCATAGTTCTTATGCACATCTTCGACACTGTATTTGCTCATCACTTCCCGTGCCTTATTACGCACGATCATCCGGCCATAGGTCTGGTAAACAGTTTCCAGCCCCAGCACCCTGTTTGAGCCAATTGATGGTTCAGGCAGTACGATGTCGTT